>CAZJUF010000278.1:0-4367 GCA_964549055.1 uncultured Hyphomicrobiales bacterium
CGGTTATGGGTCAAAGCTTCACTCCATAGAAATCAACGTACCAGTCAACGAAACGGCCGATCCCGACCTCTATCGGCGTATCTGGCTTGTAGCCGGTAAGGTGCGTTAAATTGCTGGCGTCGGCCCAGGTTGCAGGCACATCGCCTTCCTGGATTGGCAGCATGTTTTTTTCTGCCTTGCGCCCCAGTTTGTCCTCCAGAACCTCAATATACCGCATCAACTGTTCGGTTTTATTGTTGCCAATATTAAGAATGCGGTAAGGCGCCACACCACTGGTTGAGGGGTCGGGTTTTTTAGCGTCCCAGTTGCTATCCGTCGTCGGCGGTATGTTCAGCAGCGCATAAACGCCACCAACAATATCATCCACATAGGTGAAGTCGCGCTGCATCTTGCCGAAGTTAAAAACATCAATCGGGCGACCATCAATTATTGACTTGGTGAACAGGAACAACGCCATGTCGGGCCGCCCCCATGGCCCGTAAACTGTAAAGATCCGCAGTCCAGTACAGGGGATGTCGAAAACGTGGGCATAATTATGAGCCATCATCTCATTGGCTTTTTTGGTCGCCGCATAGAACGAGACCGGGTGTTCGGTGCTGTCGTGCTCCGTAAAAGGCATGTTTTGGTTAGCGCCATAAACAGAGCTAGACGAGGCAAAAATCAGATGTTCAACTGGATGCGCACGCGCCGCCTCCAGAATACTCAAAAAACCGTCGATATTGCTACGGGTATAACTCCATGGGGCTTTCAAAGAGTGCCGGACACCAGCCTGGGCGGCCAGGTTCACGATATGGGTCGGTTTGTGCTCGGCGAACAGTGCCATGATTTTATCATGGTCGGCAATGTCGGCGCGCACATCGACAAAACCATCCTGTGAGGTCAGTCGGGCAAGCCGGGCTTTTTTCAGGTTGACGTCATAATAGTCGTTAAGATTATCAACGCCAATAACCTGATGGCCATCCGCCAGCAGTTTACCTGAGAGGTTTGAGCCGATAAATCCAGCCGACCCTGTAACAAAAACTTTCAAATCAATAAACTCTTTGTTTTCTTGAAATTATTGCAATAACCATTTTCAACAAACTATTGCCGGTATTATTCCAGCCATCATTTCTCTATAGGCTATTTTGAGGCTTTTCTTAATATATTGTCCATGTCTTATGGCTTTCACCAGAAACACGCGAGTCAAATTTTTCAATAACAACATCAATCATTTCCTGGGCGGGCGCGAAATTATCGCTCACTGGTGGACCCAACGGCAAACCACCGCTCATACAGACACCACGGTTAAAGATGATAAGAAGTTATAACAGCCAGCACACTAAAGCCTGTCATGCTTATATGGAAGCATGACAGGCTCTAATTTGGTATTTTATACCCCAATAGGCATGCAAAACCTGCAACTCAGGTTATCACGTTGGCCAAAGGTGCTGTTAATAGCCTTGAGCAACAAAATGTTGTGTTTCGCCAAATTTAGACCAGATCAAAACGATCCAGGTTCATCACCTTGGTCCATGCTGCCACAAAGTCAGCCACGAAGGTTTCCTGTGCGTCATCACTTGCATAGACTTCCGCCAGTGCGCGCAGTTGGGAGTTTGAGCCAAACACCAGATCGACACGGGTGCCGGTCCATTTGGCCTCGCCGGTTGCGCGGTCCTGTCCTTCGAACACCTCTTCAGATTTTGAAGTTGGCTCCCACTTTACGCCCCGGCTCATCAGGTTAACGAAGAAGTCGTTGCTCAAGGTATCAGAGCGTTCAGTGAAAACACCGTGATCGGAGCCATCCGTATTGGTATTGAGCGCCCGCATGCCACCAACAAGAACCGTCATTTCCGGGGCTGTCAGTGTCAGCAATTGGGCGCGGTCGATCAAAAGCTCTTCGGCCGGGCGATTTTGGTTTGCCTGCACATAGTTGCGAAAGCCGTCGGCTTTGGGTTCAAGGACGCCAAAAGAGCTTACGTCTGTTTGCTCCTGGTTTGCGTCGGTGCGTCCGGGAGAAAACGGGACTTTGATGTCATGACCGGCATTTTTTGCAGCTTTTTCAACAGCCGCACAGCCGCCAAGAACAATGATATCCGCTAAGGATACCTGCCCACTGCCCGCATTGAATTCCTTCTGGATAGCCTCCAGAGTTTCCACCACGGTTTTGAGCTGGGCCGGATTGTTAACATCCCAGTCTTTTTGCGGTGCCAGACGAATGCGTGCACCATTAGCCCCGCCGCGCTTGTCGCTGCCACGGAAAGTGGCGGCTGAAGCCCAGGCGGTGGAGACCAGTTGGGAAATGCTCAAACCCGAGCTGAGGATTTTGGCTTTGAGAGCGGTAACGTCATCAGCTCCGATCAATTCATGATCAACCGCAGGAACCGGATCCTGCCATATGAGCTCTTCGGCTGGAACTTCAGTGCCCAGATAACGTGCAATCGGCCCCATGTCGCGGTGGGTCATCTTGAACCATGCCCGGGCGAAAGCATCTGCAAATTCGGCAGGGTTTTCGTGGAAGCGCTTTGAAATTGGCGCATAGATCGGGTCCATCTTCAAGGCCATGTCTGCCGTCGTCATCATCAGTGCTTGGGTTTTAGAGGCATCATGGGCAGCCGGTGCTGTGCTGGCAGCCGAGGCTTGCGTTGGTGTCCACTGCTGTGCACCAGCCGGGCTCTTTGTCAACTCCCACTCATAGCCGAGGAGTACGTCGAAAAAGTCGTTATCCCATTGTATTGGGTTGGGTGTCCATGCGCCTTCTATGCCGCTGGAGATTGTATCATCACCGCTGCCGCTGCCCATGGAGTTCTTCCAGCCAAAGCCTTGTTCTTCAAGACCGGCAGCTTCAGGTTCAGGGCCGACATATTTGCCCGGATCACCGGCACCATGGGCCTTGCCAAAGGTATGGCCGCCGGCAACGAGAGCAACAGTTTCCTCATCATTCATCGCCATGCGACCAAATGTATCGCGAATATCTCTGGCTGAAGCGAGCGGATCAGGATTGCCATTTGGACCTTCGGGGTTAACATAAATCAGCCCCATTTGAACAGCACCAAGAGGATTTTCAAGCTCCCGGTCGCCACTGTAACGCTCGTCGCCAAGCCATGTTGTCTCAGGGCCCCAGTAAATATCTTCTTCAGGCTCCCAAATGTCTACGCGTCCGCCGCCAAAGCCAAATGTTTTAAAGCCCATTGATTCAAGCGCACAATTGCCCGCCAGAATGAGCAAGTCGGCCCATGAGATTTTCTTGCCGTATTTCTGTTTGACCGGCCACAACAAAGCCCGCGCCTTATCGAGGCTGACATTGTCGGGCCAACTGTTAAGAGGGGCAAAGCGCTGTGAGCCGGAAGATGCACCACCACGACCGTCATGGGTGCGATAGGTGCCGGCACTGTGCCACGACATGCGAATGAAGAATGGCCCATAGTGTCCGTAATCCGCTGGCCACCAGTCTTGTGAATCTGTCATTAAGGCAACAATGTCCTTCTTCAGGGCATCGAGATCGAGGCTCTTGAACTCTTCCGCATAATCGAACGCTTTTCCCATAGGGTCAGACATGGCAGAATTCTGGTGAAGAATTTTCAGGTTCAACTGATTTGGCCACCAATGCTGGTTGGCGGTGCTTCCAGTCACTTTATGGGCGTTGGCTCCGCTCATGACGGGGCATTTGTTGCTATCATTGGTCATGTGATTGTTTTCTTCCTGATTGCGGTCTGCGTTTCAAAATCGTTTCAAGGGTAAAGATTATAGGCTCTTCTGAGGTTGATCCAGATCAATGGCGAAGGCATTAGCAGCGGTCGTAAGGCGAGACAGTTGGAGCCTTGGCCAGCTACCATCTTCACATGAACCCTTTCTAGCAAAATATATCCATTAGTTTAAGTAGTATTTTCTGATTGTTGTGATAAGTTATTCTTATGACTAATTTGACGCTCAGGCAGCTTCGTTATTTTGAAGCATTAGCGCATCATGGCCATTTTGGCCGGGCGGCGGAAGCTTGTGCGATTTCTCAGCCCGCTTTGTCGATGCAGATTAAAGAACTTGAGGGATCGCTGGGTATCATGCTCTTCGAGAGGCGCGCGCGACAGGTCTGGCTGACCGGCTTCGGCGAAGAATTCGCCTTGCGTGTTGGCGATATTCTGCGCTCGATCGATGAACTGGATGAATTAACGCGGGCTTCACGCGACACGTTGCAGGGGCGGTTGCGCATTGGCGTGATCCCGACAATTGCGCCTTATCTGCTGCCGATCCTCATTGGCAATCTCAATCGAATGAATGCCGGGCTTGATATTCACGTTCGTGAAACCCTGACGCCAACGTTGATACAGGAACTGGCCGATGGCAGGCTTGATACGGCAATTGTCGCTTTACCGGTATCTGAAGCGTCGTTTAGC
>CAZJUF010000279.1:0-4351 GCA_964549055.1 uncultured Hyphomicrobiales bacterium
AAAACAAGGACGAAATTCCCATCAATGAATTCCGTCAGGAATGCCGCGAGTTTGCGCAAAAATGGGTCGGCATCCAGTCAGAAGAATTCCAACGCCTCGGCGTCATCGGCGATTTTGAAAACCCCTATCTAACCATGAGCTACGACGCAGAAGCGATCATCGCCAGCGAGTTGATGAAATTCGCCAAGTCAGGCCAACTCTACCGCGGCTCCAAACCGATCATGTGGTCGGTAGTCGAACGCACAGCATTAGCCGAAGCCGAGATTGAGTATCACACCTACGAGAGTGATACGATCTGGGTGAAGTTTCCTGTTATTTTAATTGATCAAGACAATGTGGCCGAGCTTGCTTCAGGCAAATCCCACAGATCCCAACCCGTTCAATATAAACGTGATGATGGTTCTTGGGACGTACGTCCAAATACTGACAAAACTGATCAACTTCTGGAGTCGCTTGCAAGCCCCTCAATTTTACTTGAAGCTTCCGTCGTCATCTGGACCACCACGCCATGGACCATTCCCGGCAACCGGGCGGTCTGTTATTCGGATCGCATTTCCTATGGGCTTTATGAAGTCGCCACAGCCGAAAATGACTTTGGCCCCCAGCCCGGCGACAAGCTGATTTTTGCAGATGCGTTAGCTGAAGAAAGCGCGGAAAAAGCAAAGGTAACGTTTAACCGTTTGCGTGCCGTTACCAGTGACGAACTGGCATCACTCACCTGCGCGCATCCTCTGGCTGATTTTAACGATTTTTACTCATTTCCCATCCCGCTCCTGCAAGGCGATCACGTCACGGATGAAGCTGGCACAGGTTTCGTCCATACCGCACCTGGCCATGGCCGCGATGACTTTGAAATCTGGATGTCGTCGGCCGGAATCATCGATGGTCGTGGCATCTCTACCGATATCCCGTTCACCGTCGGCGCTGATGGCGCATTTACCGAAGATGCACCGGGTTTTGTCGGTGAGCGCGTCATTGACGACAAAGGCAAAAAGGGTAAGGCCAATCAGGCAGTGATTACTGCTTTGATCGGACAGAATAACCTGTTTGCCCGTGGCCGCCTCAAACATGATTACCCGCATTCATGGCGTTCAAAAAAACCGATCATCTTCCGCAATACGCCGCAATGGTTCGTCTATATGGACAAAGACATTGAGGGCAGGGCCGATGACACGTTGCGCGCGCGTGCGTTAAGCGCCATCGACAACACCCGCTTTGTGCCCAAAGGCGGGCAGGTGCGATTGCGCGGGATGATTGAAACCCGGCCCGACTGGGTGTTGTCACGCCAACGCGCCTGGGGTGTGCCTATTGCTGTTTTTGTTGATGATGAGGGCAATGTGCTCAAGGACGATGCCGTAAATGACCGCATCGTTGCAGCCTTCAAGGCCGAAGGCGCTGATGCCTGGTATGCCGATGGAGCCGCTGAACGCTTCCTCGACGGTGTCGCCGACAGTGACAGGTGGCAACAGGTTACCGACATTTTAGATGTTTGGTTTGATTCTGGCTCCACCCACGCGTTCTGCCTTGAGCAACGCGAAGACCTCACCACCAATAACAAACGCATGGGCGGTCCCGATACGGTGATGTATCTCGAAGGCACCGACCAGCATCGCGGCTGGTTTCATTCCTCCTTGCTGGAAAGCTGCGGCACCCGGGGCCATGCACCCTATGACATTGTGCTGACACATGGTTTCACCATGGCCGAAGATGGTCGCAAGATGTCAAAATCTCTCAACAATCAGGTCGCCCCGCAAGATGTCATCAAGCAATCCGGCGCCGATATTCTGCGCCTGTGGGTGATGTCGACGGACTATGTGGAAGACCAGCGCATCGGGCAGGAAATCCTCAAAAACAATGTGGATGCCTATCGCAAGCTCAGAAACACCCTGCGCTACATGATTGGCGCATTGGAAGGCTTCGACAAAAGCGAAATTGTTGACGTCGCTGAAATGCCCGAGCTTGAGCGCTACATTCTCCATTCTCTGGCTGAGCTGGATCAAAAGGTGCGTGAAGCCTACAATGAATTTGATTTCAAACGCGGCGTCTCAGCGCTGCTCAATTTCATGAACCTTGATCTCTCCGCGTTTTATTTCGATATCCGCAAAGACGCACTTTATTGCGATATGCCAACCTCGATGCGCCGTCGCGCCTGTCGCACGGTGATGGATCAGGTATTTCACTGTATGGTCAAATGGCTGGCACCAATGCTGTGTTTCACCATGGAAGAAGTGTGGCAAACGCGTTTTCCAGATGAAAATGATTCGGTGCATTTAAAGCAGTTTCCTGAAATCCCGACCCAGTGGCGCGATGACGCTTTGGCGCAAAAATGGGCCAAAATACGTGAGTTGCGTTCCGTCGTCACCGGCGCTCTGGAAATCGAACGCCGCGAAAAACGCATTGGCTCAAGCCTCGAAGCCGCCCCGCAGGTGTTCGTTACCGATGAGAGTTATATCGCCGCCATGCAAGGCGTTGATCTGGCCGAAATTTCCATCACCAGTCAGGCCACGCTCATAGCCGAAGAAGGGCCGGAAAATGCCTTCCGCCTGCCCAATATTGCCAGTATCAGTGTTGTTCCCGGCCTTGCCACCGGCAACAAATGCCAGCGTTCCTGGAAAATCTTGCCCGAAGTCGGTTCCGACCCCGAATTTTCCGATTTAAGTTTGCGTGACGCTGAAGCCGTGCGCGCATTTGATTCATCGAGATAACCGGAGTTGGAATTTTGCGTCTTAATGTTTGGTCCGGTGCGGGTTTTGCAATCGCACTTCTAACCGTGCTGATTGATCAGGGCTACAAATGGTGGATGTTGTACGTCTATGATATCGGTAGCCGCGGTATCGTCAAAATTACGCCATTTTTTGACATCACATTAATCTGGAACAAGGGCATAAGTTATGGTCTTTTTCAGCAGAATTCAGACCTTGGTCGTTACATTCTAATCGGAATTATCCTGTGTATTATGGCTGTTCTGGTGGTCTGGATGATCCGGGCGCAAGGATACTTGATTGCCGTTGCCATGGGACTTGTCCTTGGTGGCGCATTGGGAAACGTTATTGACCGGGTGGTCTACGGAGCGGTTGCGGATTTTTTCAGCTTCCATTTCTGGGGCTATTACTGGTACGTTTTTAACCTTGCTGACGTTTGGGTGGTTGCTGGGGCTGTTTTGCTGTTATATGATGCGATGTTTAATGAAGCCTCGGACAAAGATGTTGTGTAATTGGAAATAACCACAAATGTTAAAAACTAAATTTCGTGTAATCGGTTTAATTGCAGCACTCGGCATTGCCTTGAGTGGCTGTTCCGGTATTTTCAATCCTCCCGGGCCCAATGAATTTCTGGTTGAAGAAAGTCGCGCACTGGCTATTCCTCCCGATTTTGATCTGGCTCCACCGTCAGAAGCGGCCAGAAACGATGTGCCGGACCAGGATGAAACGCCGGGCGTGGAAGCCCCGCCATCTGATCTCGAAATAGCCGCGCGCCAGGTTGAAGGTGCCACAGCTGAAGACCCCGACGAGCTGACAAAACAGATTGAAGACGAAAAAAATGCGCCAAAACCGGGCGAGTCCGGTTTGGAACGGCTCATTGGCTCAATATTCTAGCGACTCAGACCTGATTGTTCAGGGAAATCGGAAAAGTTGAAAGATCGCCCGTATTCTTGCCATCAAACTCACGTTACATCGTACCTCAATCACGTGTTGGCTATTGCATTGACTTTTAAGACCACTATCTTTCTTACAAACTGTTTTCAGTAATGAAACCGTTGGCACCTGACGGCTCATACCAGGAGGAATTCAAAAGGAATGTTAAAACACCCGGCGAAAAAACGCTTCTCTTCACAAGTCAAAACCAGTCAGGATCAATCATATGAAAAACGTAAATGGGCTTTCCTTTCGTTATTTGTGGTCCTGGCGGCTATGACAATATTTAGTGCCGCTGTTAAGGCCGAAGTGGATTTCAAGCGCGAAGGTCTGGAAACATTCTTCCTCAAAAACGGCATGCAGGTTGTGGTCATTCCTGATCGCCGCGCCCCGGTTGTCACCCATATGGTCTGGTACAAGGTCGGCGCTGCGGATGAAGAACCGGGCCAGTCCGGCAATGCGCATTTCCTCGAACATTTAATGTTCAAGGGGACAAAAAATCTCAAACCCGGTGAATTTTCAAAAATTGTCGCTCAAAACGGTGGCCAGGAAAATGCTTTCACCTCGCAGGATTATACCGGCTACTACCAGCGTGTCGCCTCTGACAGATTGCCTTTGATGATGAAGATGGAAGCAGATCGCATGCGCAATCTGGTTCTTTCGGAAGAAATCGTGCGCCCGGAACTTGAAGTTATTAAAGAAGAGCGCCGCTCAAG
>CAZJUF010000280.1:0-4335 GCA_964549055.1 uncultured Hyphomicrobiales bacterium
GCGCCAAAGCACCGGCGCAATATATCAGGCTGTCGCCGCGCTCAACCACCAGATCAGGATTGGCGCAAATCATCGGCAGATCATTGTCTTCAAATTCGGCAAACATATCGCCATAATCTTCCGGCACTTCGGTCGTATCATCCACAAGCCCGGTGCACAGGACCGCCTGAGCTTCATCAATATCACACAGATGCAAATTGAGGTTGGCCAACAATGGCAGGTCACGCTCGGGGCCTAAATGATAAACATTGGTGTATTGGCCCTGTTCCAGTGCAAAGCTGGTGACGTCGCCTGAGGTGACAATGGCGTCGTAGATTTCAGACGACACACCTAATGCGTCGAGTTGTTCGACAACACTTGTCCACGGGCGCGGTGCGTTTGATACCAGCACCACAGGTCCATGCTCCATACGGTAGCGCCGCAGTGCTTCACAGGCGGTTTCAAACGGCTCGACACCATTGTGGACAATGCCCCAGATATCGGCAATTACCGCATCATATTCAAATGCGATGTCGCCCAATCCGGCGATATAGCTAAATTTCGGTAGATTCATATTCAACAGACCCTAGGCCGCACCAACTTCCGGCAGAGCGTCCAGAAGGATATCGCCGCGTACCGGGCGTGGTTCAGAGAAATGATATCCCTGACCAAACTTAATATCATAATCCAGCAAATTGACAACGCTGCGTTCATCTTCAATTTTTTCTACGATTAAAGTTATACCGCTGCGTTTCAGAAGTTCCGGGAAATCTTCCGCTAAAATGGGCGAACCGGCGCGATCAAGGTCGCTCAGGAACATGTCGGCGGGCACTTTGAAGTAGCGGAAATTCATATCTGCCAGCACCTGGAAGTCAACATCGAGACGCTCGACCTTGTCCATGGAAAAGGTAAAGCCCAATTCCGCCAGTGCTTTAAGGCTCTCGAATTCCAGCGGGCCCGAGGCACCAATGGTCGCCTGGCCGAATTCAAAAATCAGAGATCCAGCCAGGTCCTGATTATGTTTCATGTAATCGATAAACTGCGGGAAAAATTCGGAATCCAGCAGTGTCAGTGTCGATACATTACAGAACACACCGACTTCGCGGTTGCGTTCGACCATTTTGCGCATGACATGGACACACCTGAACAACAAGATATTGTCAATCATCGGCATCATGCCGGCAGGTTCGGCAATTTTCATGTAAGCATCGGGCATGATGACTTTGCCAGTAGCATCGCGCAGCCTTGAAAGCGCTTCATAATAGCGGGTTTTTCGTTGCGGCAGGGTAACGATGGGCTGGAGGTAAAGGTCCACCCGGTTTTCATCCAGAGACGCTCTGATGGTTTTCAAAAGCTGGGCATCGCGCGCTGTTTGATCTTCAAGGGTCAGGATGGTTTCATCATTTTCAATGGATTTTGGTACTTCAGGCTTGACCGGGTTAGCGGGGTGTATGCTCGATACTGCGACGCGCTCAGCCAGTTGTTTTACCAGGGTTTCAACCATTTGCATTTCTGCAATTAGCTGGTCATTGCGGGCGTGGGCGACGGTTTCCAACCGGGTTTCAAGCTCATTATAGCGATCGTCCCAGATTGTGGCGTTTTGTTTCAGCTCGAGAATTTGCGCACTGAGGATTTCCGTTTCGGTTTGTTTTGGTATCGCGTTGCGTTCTCTTTGTGTCCTTATCTGTGTGGCGACTTGTGAAAACCCCAGCAACAAAAAGGCCGAGACCAGCCCCAGCTCAACATTCGTAAAGACTTTCGACCACCACAGAACACCACCGGCAATTGCGGTGACAGACAACGTGCCAAAAAACACCAGGACAGATTTCATTTGTTTCCTCATGCAGCTTCAAAATCCCTGACATAACAATTGACTTAAAAGGGCCATAAGAACCCGGTTTTTTTTCTTAAGGATCAAAGTCAACCCAAGGTATTGACAATTGGTTAACCATAAACACTTTATTAACCATAATTTGACGTAATCCAGAGGTAATTTCACTTTTCCCCGCAGCTGGATTGGCCAACCGGCAAGCCAGAAACAAGCTGCTTATAAGCCTGAGCGGGCCTGAAAGCTGGACAGGGCTGGTATTTTGCCGTCAGATTTTTTGGCGTTCTCGTGCAGATTTCCCGCCATTTTCACCCCTTATGGTTAACGCCAAACACACTAATTGTCTTGACATGCGGGGCCGGGTTTCCTATGTCATCTGCATCAGTTGGCACTCGTTGCGCAAGAGTGCTAACAAGCCATTTGGCGATCGATAAAAAATACCAAATCAGAGTAGTTTGGGAAAATCGCATTCTACTCGTCCAATCCATCTATGAGGAGCATAGTAGCATGAAGTTTCGTCCTCTCCACGACCGTGTGCTTGTACGCCGGGTCGACGAAGACACTAAGACAGCCGGAGGGATTATCATTCCCGATACGGCACAGGAAAAACCATCTGAAGGTGAAATCATTTCCGTTGGCCCCGGTGGCCGCGGTGAAGATGGTTCCGTTCAGGCACTTGATGTTAAAAAGGGCGATCGCGTTCTTTTTGGCAAATGGTCAGGCACTGAAATCAGGGTTGACGGCGAAGAGCTGTTGATCATGAAAGAATCCGACATCATGGGTGTTATCGAAAAGTAATTGCTTGATCGATGAATTCGATTTCGCAGTTTTTTATTTGTGCCATTCACTCCCGCGAAATACCGGGAAGTGGAGTATTGAGGAGGTTCAATAATTAATATGGCAGCTAAAGAAGTTAAATTTGGTGCAGACGCTCGCGAACGTATGTTGCGCGGCGTTGATATTCTGGCCAACGCGGTCAAAGTTACACTTGGTCCCAAGGGCCGTAACGTTATTTTAGACAAATCTTTTGGCGCTCCACGCTCAACCAAAGACGGCGTGACAGTGGCTAAAGAGATCGAACTTGAAGATAAGTTTGAAAACATGGGCGCACAGATGCTGCGTGAAGTTGCTTCAAAAACCAACGACGAAGCAGGTGACGGCACAACAACAGCGACCGTGCTGGCTCAGGCAATCGTGCGTGAAGGTGCCAAGGCAGTTGCAGCGGGCATGAACCCGATGGACCTGCGTCGCGGCATTGAAGAAGCGGTTAAAACAGCTATCGCTGATCTTGTGAAGCGCTCCAAGAAAGTTAAAACCAACGAAGAAGTTGCTCAGGTTGGCACAATTTCAGCAAATGGCGACAGTGATGTCGGCAACATGATTGCTGAAGCCATGCAGCGTGTTGGCAATGAAGGTGTTATCTCGGTTGAAGAAGCAAAAAGCCTTGATAGTGAGCTGAATGTTGTTGAAGGCATGCAGTTTGATCGTGGCTATCTGTCACCTTACTTCATCACCAATGCAGACAAAATGATTGCTGATCTTGAAGATCCATACATTCTTCTGCACGAAAAGAAGCTTTCAAACCTGCAGGCAATGCTGCCAATTCTTGAAGCTGTTGTACAATCAAGCCGCCCGCTTCTCATCATCGCTGAAGATGTTGAAGGTGAAGCACTGGCAACACTTGTTGTTAACAAGCTGCGCGGTGGCCTGAAAATTGCCGCTGTTAAAGCACCTGGTTTTGGTGATCGCCGCAAAGCGATGCTTGAAGATATCGCTGTTTTGACCGGTGGTCAGGTGATTTCTGAAGATCTTGGTATCAAGCTCGAAAATGTTACTCTGGATATGCTCGGCACTGCCAAGAAAGTCCAGATTACCAAAGAAGAAACCACAATCGTTGATGGCGCTGGCAAAAAGGGCGAAATTCAAGCCCGTGTTGGCCAGATCCGCGCTCAGGTTGAAGAAACAACTTCTGATTATGACCGCGAAAAACTGCAGGAACGTCTGGCCAAGCTGGCTGGCGGTGTTGCTGTTCTCAAAGTCGGTGGTGCTACTGAAGTTGAAGTGAAAGAACGCAAAGACCGTGTTGATGATGCATTGAATGCAACACGTGCAGCCGTTGAAGAAGGTATTGTCCCTGGTGGCGGTACAGCTCTTCTGCGGGCAACTGCAGCGGTTAGAAAGCTTGAAAGCGACAATGCTGATTATCAGGCTGGATACAAGATTGTTCTCAAAGCTCTGGAAGCTCCGATCCGTCAGATCGTAGAAAATGCCGGTGTTGAAGGCTCAATTGTTGTGGCCAATGTGCTTGACAAAAAAGGCAACTATGGCTTCGACGCACAAACCGAAAAATACGTTGACCTTGTTGCCAACGGCATCATTGATCCGACCAAAGTTGTGCGTACAGCTTTGCAGGATGCAGCTTCAATCGCTGGTGTTTTGATCACCACTGAAGCCATGATTGCTGAAAAACCTGAGCCTAAGGGCGCAGGCGGCGGCATGCCTGATATGGGCGGCATGGGCGGCGGCAT
>CAZJUF010000281.1:0-4330 GCA_964549055.1 uncultured Hyphomicrobiales bacterium
ATACCCCCATGAAATTATACTACAAACCCGGCGCATGTTCGCTTGCTTCTCACATCGCGCTGCATGAAATTGGCGCAAAATTCGACATCGACCACGTCGACACCCAGGCACAAAAAACTGAAACCGGTGGAGAATTTGGCAACATCAATCCCAAAGGTGTTGTCCCCGTTCTCAAGCTCGACAATGGCGAGATTTTGACTGAAGGTGCCGCAATTCTGCAATATATCGCGGAACAAAACCCCTCAGCAGGTCTTGCCGCCAATGCGGGCACCATGGAGCGCACACGGGTGCAGGAGCATTTGACGTACATTTCTTCAGAGCTGCACAAATCCTTCGGCCCGTTATTTGCGTCTTCTTCCACCGACGAGCAAAAAGAAACTGCGCGCGAAAATGTCGGCAAGAAACTTGATTACGTCAACTCTCTTCTGGCTGACGGGCGCCAGTATCTTGTCGACAACAAGTTTACGGTTGCCGATGCCTATCTTTTTGTTGTGGCAAACTGGGCAAACTTTACCAGCATTGATTTGAACAAATGGTCACATGTAGCCGATTTCGTAAAACGCGTGTCGGCGCGCGAAAATGTGCAACGGGCGATGAAAGCCGAAGGCCTTCTGGGCTGATTTAACCCTTCACTTTTCCGGTGTTCGATGGCCTGATGGGCAGAATTCGAACACCGGCATATGGCAAACGAGCACACATCATGGATAGCAAAAAAGAATCTGTCTCCAAGGCGTTAGCAGTATACTTTGATGGGCTTTATTATAGTGACACAACGCGATTATCGAAAATATTCCACCCCAAAGCCCACTATGTCTGTGTCAGTGACGGCAAGTTGCAATATCTGACCATGGATGAATATTTCCCCATAGTAGATGCGCGAAAATCTCCACACGAAAATGGCGAAGCCCGCCGCGACAAGATAATTTCGATAAAATTCGCCGGACCAACAACGGCTTTCGCCCACGTTGAATGCTCAATAGGTCCGAAATCTTTCAATGATTTCCTGACCCTGATCCAGCTCGATCAAAAGTGGCAGATCATATCCAAGGTCTTCCACTACGACCTGACCGACACAGCTTAAGCGCTCACCTGTTCAGCCAACCAGTCAATGGCTGCCTGTACGCCGCCTTTACCATGCGGGATATTTAAAGCGGCAAGGCCGATTTCTACCACACTCAATGTGCCCAGAATCATCGGCGCATTGATGTGTCCCATATGCGCTATGCGAAAGGCTTTGTCCGAATATTCACCGATGCCCACACCCAGAACAACACCGCATTTTCTGTGGCAATATTCAATCAAACTGGCGGCATCATAATCACCGTTAAGGCGCACGGTGGTCACCGAATCAGCGCGTTCTTCAGGCTGGTCAATTATAAAACTCACCACATTGGCTTGCGCCCAGACTGCAACCGCGCGGCGCACGGCTTCTGCCAGTAAAGAATGGCGCAAAAACACATTGTCCAGCCCTTCTTTTTTCAGCATTTTAAAAGATTGATGCAAGGCATAAAGCAGATGAACCGGCGGCGTTCCGGCGTATTTCATGTAGTGAATATCACCGTCACGCGCAGTCCAGTCCCAATAAGACGTCCTTAGACCAGCACTTTGATGCACGGCCTTGGCCTTGGCACCAACAGCATTGAAACTCAGTCCCGGCGGCGTCATCAGACCTTTTTGGGAACCACCCACGGCAACATCCACACCCCATTCATCCATCCTGAAATCAACAATGCCCAGCGATGCAATTGTATCAACCATTAACAGGCACCCGTGTCCTGCGGCATCAATGGCACGGCGTATGGCTGGAATATCATTATAAACGCTTGTAGCCGTATCAATCTGCACCACTAAAACGGCTTTGAATTCACCCGCACTATCTTCGCGCAAACGCGCCTCCACCGCCGCCACATCAACAGCGCGACCGGGCCTTCCCGCCAGCACTTCAACTTCAATCCCCAACCGGGCAGCAGATTCCCCCCAGCCAATGGCAAAGCGGCCGCTTTCCAGCACCAGCACTTTATCGCCTTTGGAAAACAGGTTGCTCACCGACGCTTCCCAGGCACCATGGCCGTTGGCGGCAAAGATATAAGTGTCACCGGAAGTTTTGAACACCTCACGCAAACTATCCAGGCACCCATTCGTTGTTGCCATCAACTCGCCGCCATAAATTTCAATTGCCGGGCGATGCATGGCCTGAAGCACCTCATCGGGCACGGTTGTTGGACCTGGAATGCTCAAAAATTCACGGCCGTTGCTTACGGTCATTGATCTGTCTTCCTTAGAATGTGAAATGGCGTGGTTGCAAATCTTCGTCTTTTTGACCTCTACCCCCGATTGGCAAAAGTGGCAACCCCGGACTTTGATTTTTGGACTGCATTTGATAGGTTGCCGGATTGAACTCATAAAAAAGATACAAGACTGGTTCCTATGCACTTCACACTGGATTTCGACAAAAGCCTCGCACACTCTTCATGGGATGCCTCGCGCCGCCCCCGCGCGGATTCGATTAAGATCATTTATGATGAAATCCGCAAAACCAATGTTGCCAGCTTTAACTGGCGGCCGGGAGAGCGCGCCAACAACGGGTTTCGTAACGAGCTTTGTGATGCAACATTGCCACCAAAAGACAAGGATATATATTATTCCTACAGCCTGTTTATCCCGCAAGATTTCAGTATCCAGCCCGACGGCTTTGTTGTCATCACCCAGTGGCACACACCAGGTTCAGGACAAAAACCGCCTCTGGCTTTAAGATTGCGGCACACCGGCAGGCTCGATGTCACCCTGAACCACCTGGATACCGGCGCGGATTTCTCCTCAAACGGCTCAAAGCAGATCATGTTGACGCAAATCCACGATTTCAAAAAAGGCGTGTGGAACGATTTTGAATATCTTGCTCGCTGGTCCAGCGATGAAAACAGTGCCCTTCAGATTAAAATCAATGGCCTGACAATCGCGCAATATTCCGGCCCCACCAACTACGCCGACCAGACCACCGCGCCCTACTTCAAGTATGGCATTTACCCGCCCATCGACAATGATGTCGAACTCAACATGCTGTGCGGGCCTTACACCATGATTGTTGAGCCGACCCGCGATTTCATCACCGCGAAAGGATTTGATCCTGACCTGTGATACATCAGATGCCTGGGCAGCGCTTGAACGCGAGCTGGATATGTGGCGAAAAGACAATATCCCCGCAACCCTGTGGTGGCGCGATGATGATGCCCAACTGCCCTGCCCTCAACTCGACCGGTTATTAGGATTATCGCTCACTTCAGCCACACCGCTGGTGCTGGCAACAATCCCGCATGGGCTCGACAGTTCTTTATCTGAAAAAATCAGGAGCGCAGCCAACATCACCATCGTACAACACGGCTGGTCTCATACCAATCACGCTCCCGTATCGGAAAAAAAATGCGAGTTGGGTGACCATCGCGCCTTAAAAGAGGTTGAGCACGAACTCACAGCCGGGGCCGAAATCCTGAAAAAACTTTTTGGTGATATCTTCTTGCCGGTACTGGTGCCACCCTGGAACCGCATCAGCATCACAGTTGCAGATCAGCTGGAAAATTTAGGCTATCTCGGCCTGTCCACATTCGGTGACAAAAAAATTGTGCAATCCGCCTCAGGCTTCTGTCAGGCCAACACTCATGTTGACCTTATCGATTGGCGGGGAAATCGCGCCTTTATCGGCACTGAAAATGCCTTGCAGCAAATTACGACCCACCTGAACAAACGAAGATGCGGCGATGTTCCCCATCATGACGCCACCGGAATTCTCACCCATCATCTCGATCACGATAAAGACCTGTGGCAGTTTCTGGAAGATTTTTTCAAATTCACGAACCAGCACCCGATGTTGCAATGGCAAACGGGCCAACAGGTTTTCGCGGCATAGATTTGGTTTTTAGAGGCGCTCAAGCGGCGCGCAGCCTGCAGGCCCCTTGGGCCTTAGTCCTCCCAGCGGTCGTCCGGTGCCACAATGACGGATTATCTGCAAGGCACCTGGACGAGCGCAAGCGTTGGACTAACGAGCAAGGCGAGTGCAGGCTGCGCGCCGCTTGAGCGCCTCTAAAAAACACCCGTGCCCCAATCAAAAAAACCTAATCCCCCTCCGGCCCGACACCAAAGCGCTCAGCAATTTGCAGCAGGCATTTATCGAGGGTAAAATCCACCTTGAGGCGTTTATAGCCAGCGTCCCCCAGCTTTTTGCGCAACTCGGGATCCTTGATCAGTTTTTCCGCAGCTTCCGCCATCATTTCCGGGTCTCCCGGTGATACCAGCCAGCCACTGTCGCCATGATTGATAAGCTCCGGGATGCCCGATA
>CAZJUF010000282.1:0-2394 GCA_964549055.1 uncultured Hyphomicrobiales bacterium
AGCGGTTTCAGGATGAATGCAGGTGTGATTTTGTTGTCGTAACCGGCGGCGGCCCCGGCATTATGGAGGCTGCCAACCGGGGTGCTGATGATGTTGGTGCCCGCTCAATCGGTCTTAATATTGAGCTGCCTAACGAGCAGACACCCAATCCTTTTATCTCGCCGCAATTATGTTTTCAGTTCCGCTATTTTGCCTTGCGTAAAATGCATTTTTTAATGCGCGCCAAAGCCCTTCTGGCATTTCCCGGCGGGTTTGGCACTTTAGATGAATTGTTCGATGTCTTGACCCTTGTGCAGACAAAAAAAGTGCCTCCCTTACCCATCGTTTTAATGGGGAAAGAGTATTGGTCGAGGGCGGTAAACTTTGAGTTTCTCGCGCAAGAAGGTTTTATCAGCAAGCAAGATCTGACGCTGTTCACCATTACCGATTGCGCCGAACAGGCGGTTGAATTCATCAATGACTTCTATCACGGCGTCCCACCTGAATAATCCAGATTTTTCACAGTGCTCAAGGAGTAACGATAATGACAACAAACACAAATTTGAATATTTCATTTCTCGGCGCTGCGGGAGAAGTCACTGGTTCCTGTTATCTCGTTGAAGGACCCTCTTTCAAATTCCTGGTTGATTGCGGGATGTTTCAGGGTGGCAAAAACGCTGATGCCAAAAACCGCTCTAACTTTTCATTCAAGCCACATGAGATTGATTTTCTTGTTCTTACTCATGGTCACATCGATCACAGCGGGTTAATCCCGAAATTATGTCGCGATGGTTTCAAAGGCCCGATTTATACAACCGATGCAACGGCACAATTGCTGGAAATCATGCTACGCGATAGCGCCCATATTCATGAAACAAGTGCAGAGCGGAAAAATCGAAAACGCAAAAACCATGAAAAGCCGATTACGCCGCTCTATACAATGGTTGATGCGGAAAAGTCATTGCAGCATCTTAAACCGCAATCCTATGATGAAACCTACACCCCACATGACAACGTCAGGATTTGCATGCGTGATGCCGGTCATATCCTCGGTTCGGCAATTTTGGAAATCTGGATCAAACAGGGAAAGCACGAACAAAAAATCGTCTTCTCCGGGGATCTTGGTCAACCGGGTCGACCAATCCTGAGGGATCCGGTGATCATCGAAAAAGCTGACTATCTGATTGTAGAATCGACCTATGGAGATCGCCAGCATAAAGCCCTGGGCCCCTCACTGGACGAATTGGTCGATGCTATCAATGATACAATTGTGCCTGGCAGGGGTAATATTATTATTCCCGCTTTTGCGGTCGGGCGAACCCAGGAGATTATCTATTATCTCTACAGTTTGACAAAAGACAAAAGGGTCTCAAACCTTACCGTCTTTCTCGATTCACCCATGGCCCAAAGAGTGACCCGCCTGACCCGCCATCATATCGAACTGTTTGATAAAAAGGGGATGGAACTGGTTGACTGGTACCAACATCACAATCACGAGATGACGCTGAAGTTTACCGAAACCGTGCAGGAATCCATGGCGCTTAACACAATTAGTTCTGGTGCGATCATTATATCAGCAAGCGGCATGTGCAACGCAGGACGTATCCTGCATCATTTAAGGCATGGTCTGGACCGGCGTGAAAACACAATACTGATTACCGGCTTTCAGGCCGAAGGTACGTTGGGCCGACGCCTTGTTGACGGCGCGAAAAAAGTTAAGATTTTCGGAAAGGAAATTTCGGTAAAAGCCCGCATAATCACCATCGGCGGATTTTCTGCCCATGCAGATCAAAAGGCTATTTTAAATTGGTTGCAGGGTTTTAAAGCTGCACCCAAACAAACCTTTATCACCCATGGGGAAGCGAAATCTTCACAAGCACTGGAACAACAAATTAATGAGCGCTTGTTTTGGAAAACAAATATTCCCGAAAACGGTGACCAGGTAATTCTTGGTGAAGGCCCGGTTAAAAGAGGATAAATCATGACAACTCAACCCCATGAAAATGCTTTGTCTCAACCGCAGCTTGAACAAATCCACGCGTGGTGGCGGGCGGCAAATTATTTATCTGTTGGCCAGATTTTTCTAATGGACAATCCATTGCTGGAACAGCCACTGGAAAAAGAGCATGTCAAGCCGCGCCGTCTTGGACACTGGGGCACAACCCCGGGCCTCAATCTGATTTATGCCCACATGAACAGGGTGATCAAAAACGAAAACCTCAATGCCATTTTCATAACCGGACCCGGCCATGGTGCGCCTGCCTTGCTCGCCAACACCTGGATGGAAGGCAGCTATAGCGAACTGTACCCCGATATTTCACAAGACAAGACAGGCATGCAAAAACTGTTCAGACAGTTTTCCTTTCCCGGCGGCGTACCCAGCCATTGTTCTCCTGAAACCCCCGGCTCCATCCA
>CAZJUF010000282.1:2494-4323 GCA_964549055.1 uncultured Hyphomicrobiales bacterium
TATTATATAGAAGGCAATGACCCTCTGGTTGTTCACCAGCAACTGGCGGCAGCGTTTGATCAGGCCATTGCTGATATAAAAAATATCCAGCACAAAGCCCGGCAAGAAGGTATTGAAGAATTGCCGCGCTGGCCGATGATTGTTTTGAGAACCCCCAAAGGCTGGACCTGCCCCAAACAGGTTGACGGTCTTAAGGTCGAAGATTTCTGGCGTGCCCACCAGATGCCAATTCCCGATGTTACAACACCGGCACATCTGAAAATACTGAACGACTGGATGGCCAGTTACCGGCCACATGAGTTGTTTGACCATAATGGTCAGCTAAAACCAGAAATTGCAGCCCTTGCACCAAAGGGTGAAAAACGCATGGGCGCCAACCCCCATGCCAATGGCGGCCTGTTGTTGAAACCCCTAAAATTGCCTGATCATAGACAATTTGGCCTGGCGGTGGACAAACCCGGCGCCATGACAGGTGAGGCCACCAGACAAATGGGGATTTATCTGCGCGATGTGATGGCCCTGAATTTACCGCAGGCCAACTTCAGGGTTATGGGCCCGGATGAAACAGCCTCCAACCGGCTTTCGGCATTATTTGAAGTGACCAATCGCGTATGGATGGCAGATATTTATGATTATGACGATCACCTTGCCAGGGATGGCCGGGTGATGGAAATTCTGTCAGAGCACACCTGTCAGGGCTGGCTCGAGGGATATCTTCTCACCGGTCGCCATGGTCTGTTTTCCTGTTACGAGGCCTTCATCCATATTGTTGATTCAATGTTTAACCAGCACGCAAAATGGCTAAAGGTTTGCGGCGAAGTATCATGGCGTGCCGACATTGCATCGCTTAATATTTTGCTGACATCCCATGTATGGCGTCAGGACCACAATGGCTTTTCCCATCAGGATCCCGGTTTTATCAATCATGTAGTCAACAAAAAAGCCGAAACCGTGCGCGTATATTTGCCGCCGGATGCCAACACCTTATTATGTGTGACCCATCAATGTCTCAGTTCAAAAAACCTGGTTAATGTCATTGTCGCCGGCAAGCAGCCTGAACCCCAATGGCTGAACATGGACGATGCAGAAGAACATTGCAAAGCCGGGATAGGTATCTGGCATTGGGCTGGAAACGAAAATCCAGATGAGAAACCTGATGTCATTTTGGCATGTTGCGGTGATGTGCCGACTATTGAAACCCTCGCTGCGGTCCGTTTATTGCAACAATATGCACCTGATTTAAGGGTAC
This sequence comes from uncultured Hyphomicrobiales bacterium, assembly GCA_964549055.1. Taxonomy (GTDB): domain Bacteria; phylum Pseudomonadota; class Alphaproteobacteria; order Rhizobiales; family JAJFHR01; genus JAJFHR01. The sequence goes on from CAZJUF010000282.1 coordinate 3,744, forward strand.
GGGTCATCAACATAGTTGATCTGATGACACTGCAACCAGCCAGTGAACACCCCCACGGACTGGATGATGAAAAATTTGACCAGCTGTTCACAACCAACACACCGATCATTTTTGCCTTTCACGGCTATCCATCACTGATACACAGGCTTGTCTATAAACGTAAATGCCATCATCATTTACATGTTCATGGCTACAAGGAAGAAGGCACCACGACAACACCGTTTGACATGGCCGTTCGCAATGACCTCGACCGTTTCCATCTGGTTTTAAATGTCGTCAAACATGTTCCAGAAGTCAAAAAACTTGCGCGTAATATTCGACATGCGATGAACAATAAACTGGCAGAACACCACAAGTACATCACAACTCATGGTCAGGATATGCCCGAAATAAGCAACTGGAAATGGCCTCATCCTTAATTTAAGAAATGAGCTTGTCGATGTTTAAAAGCATTATCGTGGGCGGATAATATCAGTTCAAACCCCTGATATCACTCCATTGATTCTGGGTTGGAAACTTAAAGAGGTGCCTATCCCCACAATTCAGGCACAGGCGGAGTGATCTGGCTGTTGCTATCGTA
>CAZJUF010000283.1:0-4313 GCA_964549055.1 uncultured Hyphomicrobiales bacterium
GGTGTCGGTGCTGCTATGCCCAAGTGGGATGCAAAGCTCGGCAGGCCTATGACGCTGGAGCAGCGCGTAAACACGTGCCGGACGAACAATATGGAAGCCAAGGAATGGAAATGGGAATCCGATCAAATGCTTTCCATGACCGCTTACGTGAAAAATCAGTCGCGCGGCATGCCGGTAAATGTTCAGGCCGATGGTCCGATGGAGCCCTGGGTAAAACGCGGAAAAGAGCTGTATTATACCAGAGTTGGCCAACTTAATATGTCATGTGCCAATTGCCATGAAGCCAACTATGGCAAGTATATTCGTGCCGATTACCTAAGTCAGGGACAGTCAAACGGCTTTCCTACCTACAGATTGAAGTGGCAGAAGGTTGGTTCTTTGCATCGTCGTTTTAAAGGATGCATGAAAAATATTCGTGCCAAACCTTACAAGCGCGGCTCTGATGAGTTTGTTGCCATGGAAATTTATCTTGCCCAGCGTGGCAAGGGTCTACAGGTCGAAAGTCCCTCAGTACGCAACTGATTTTTGCGACTGGCGATACCTGAGTACATTACATACGGTCAGGATGGCGACATTCTGACCGTAACTATATAATATCCGCATACGTATTAAATTTGCTCAATAATTTATTAGCAGGAATAGTGAACGATGATTTCTCGCAGGGAATTTATGCAAGCTGTGACGGCTGCTTCGGTGATCTATGGCGGCGATGCTGCCTGGACACAACTGGCAGCTCAGCAGAAAATGTCGCAATCAGATCTATTGTCGTTCAAACCATACGGCAATGTGACAATTGCCCATCTCACTGACATCCACGCCCAGATCAAGCCAATCTGGTTTCGCGAGCCGTCAATCAATCTCGGTGTTGGCGAAGCAGAAGGAAAACCGCCTCATGTAACCGGCGAAGACTTCCTCAAATTATATGACCTCAAAGCTGGATCACCCGAAGCCTATGCGCTTTCATCTGAGGCGTTTGTGGCCCTTGCCAATCAGTATGGCCGCATGGGGGGTATAGATCGTATTGCCACGGTGTTGAAACACATCCGCAGCGAGCGTCCCGGCAATACATTGTTTCTGGATGGCGGTGATACCTGGCATGGCAGCTATACAGCACTGCAGACCAAGGGTGCTGACATGGTCGAAGTCATGAACCTGCTCAAACCCGATGCCATGACCGGTCATTGGGAATTTACGTTGGGAGCGACCCGCGTCAAAGAGCTGGTTGATGAATTGCCATTTTCGTTTCTTGGCGCAAATATTTTTGACAACGAGTGGGAAGAACCTGCCTTTGAGCCCTTTAAAATGTTTGAACGTGGTGGTGTGCAGATAGCTGTCATTGGTCAGGCATTTCCCTATACGCCAATAGCCAATCCGCGCTGGATGTTTCCCAACTGGTCGTTTGGTATTCGCGAAGACGAGATTAAAAAACAGGTTAAAATTGTCCGCGAAGCTGGTGCTGAACTTGTCATTCTCCTGTCTCACAATGGTTTTGATGTTGACCGTAAAATGGCAAGACAGGTTGACGGCATTGACGTTATTCTGTCCGGCCATACCCATGATGCGCTGCCAGAACCTTTGAAAGTCGGCAAAACGTTGATTGTTGCCACCGGATCCAACGGCAAGTTTATTTCCCGGCTTGATCTCGATGTGCGCAATGGTGCTGTGCAGGGGTATTCATACAGATTGATCCCGATTTTCTCTGATGTCATTGAAGCCGATGCGGAAATGGCGGCAACTGTTGACAAGGTGCGGGCCCCTTATGAAAAAGAGCTTGCCCGTGTGGTCGGTCGCACTGACAGTCTGCTTTATCGCCGTGGTAATTTTAACGGCACCATTGATGATCTGATCTGCCAGGCGCTGATCGAAGAGCGCGACGCTGAAATTTCCCTGTCACCCGGTTTCAGGTGGGGCCCAAGTCTTTTGCCCGGTCAGGAGATTACGGTTGAGGACATGCACAATGTCTGTGCCATGACGTATCCTGCGGTCTATCGCAATAAAATGACCGGAAAATTTCTCAAAGAAATTCTGGAAGATGTGGCTGACAATCTTTTCAACCCCGATCCTTATTATCAACAAGGTGGCGATATGGTTCGTGTTGGTGGCATGGGCTATACGATTGATCATAAAAAACCCATTGGCCAGCGCATTTCAAACATGACTTACCTGAAAGATGGCACAACCATTGATCCTGCTCGCGAGTATGTTGTCGCTGGCTGGGCAAGCATTAATGAAGCGACTGAAGGTCCGGCCATCTGGGACGTAATTGAAGCCCATCTCAAACAAAATTCTCCGGTTCGGGTGTCGCCAAATGATGCCGTTAAAGTGATTTAAAATTGGGGTCAAAGTTTATTATCTTGAAATATTCGAATATTTGAATATAATTCGTTGATCAGGGAGGATTACAATGGCGGGTACACGGAAAAAAACGAACATTTCCCGGCGCGGATTTTTGTCCAGTGCCGCTGCAGGAAGTGCTGCACTGGCGGCAGGTTCAAACCCGCTGCAAGCGGCAAATCCTGAAAACATGGCACCCAACGTGCCTGACTGGTCCAGATACCTGGGCGCGGGCGTTGCTGAACAGCCTTATGGCATGCCATCTGAATTTGAAAACCAAGTTATCCGGCGCAATGTTCCCTGGCTCACCGCATCGACGGAAAGTTCGGTCAGCTTTACACCGATCCACGAACTTGATGGTATTATTACACCCAATGGGGTTTGCTTTGAACGCCACCACGCTGGCATTGCCATAGTCGATCCCGCTGATCATCGTTTGATGATCAATGGTCTGGTCGACAAGCCGATGATGTTCACCATGGAAGACCTCAAGCGTTTTCCCCGGGTCAACAAGATTTTCTTCCTTGAATGCGCTGCCAACTCCGGCATGGAGTGGCGCGGCGCACAGTTAAACGGCTGCCAGTTCACGCAAGGCATGGTCCATTGTGTTGAATATACCGGCGTGCCGCTCAAATATATACTCGAAGAAGCCGGTGTTAAAACCAATGCCAGGTGGTTGATGCCGGAAGGTGCTGATGCAGCCGCCATGAACCGTTCGCTGCCGCTTGAAAAAGCACTCGATGATTGTCTGGTCGCCTTCAAGATGAACGGCGAAGCGCTGCGCCCCGAACAGGGCTATCCCTTGCGTCTGGTTGTTCCGGGCTGGGAGGGTAATCTGTGGGTCAAATGGTTGCGCCGTATAGAGGTTGGCGACATGCCATGGCAGGCGCGCGAAGAAACTTCCAAGTACACGGATTTGATGGAGGACGGATCGTCGCGCCGCTTTACCTGGGTAATGGATGCAAAATCCGTCATTACCAGTCCTTCGCCTCAGGCACCTATCACTCATAAAAAAGGCCACACGGTGATTTCCGGTCTGGCGTGGTCGGGCCGCGGCTTGATTGATTATGTTGATATTACACTGGATGGTGGCAAGAACTGGCGCCGCGCCCGCATTGATGGCTTGAGGCTGCCAAAAGCCCTGCACCGGTTTTATTATGAATTTGACTGGGATGGCTCACCGTTATTGTTGCAGTCGCGCGCTGTCGATGAAACCGGCTATGTGCAACCTACCAAGAACGAGTTGCGCGAGGTTCGGGGAACAAGTTCCATCTATCATAATAACGGAATTCAGACCTGGCATGTTCAGGCAAACGGGCAGGTGGAAAATGTTGAAATTTCTTAAACCAGCGTTCATCGCCCTGGGCCTGATTGCCTTTATAGCCGCGCCTGCTGTTGCTGGAAAACTTGGTATTGGCCGCGAAGCGACACCGGCGGAAATCAAGGGTTGGGACATAGATGTGCGCCCTGATGGCATGGGTTTGCCAGAAGGAAAAGGCACAGTTGAAACAGGTGAAGAGCTGTTCCAGGAAAAATGTGCTGCCTGTCATGGAGAATTTGCCGAAGGTGTTGACCGCTGGCCGGTCTTGGCCGGGGGGCAGGATACACTTGATTCAGATCGCCCGGTAAAAACCATTGGCTCTTACTGGCCTTATCTTTCAACCGCTTATGACTATATTTTTCGCGCCATGCCGTTTGGCGATGCGCAGTCTTTAAGTCCTGATGAGGTCTATGCTCTGCTGGCCTATATTCTTAATATGAATGATCTGGTCGATGATGATTTTGAATTGTCAAAATCAAACTTCCTGACCGTGCGCCTGCCCAACGAGAAAAATTTCATTGACGACCCCCGGCCCGATACGCCAACCTTGGCGCAGAAAAAGCCGTGCATGGAAAATTGTAAAACTACAGTCGAGATAACAGGCCGGGCGAGGATTGTTGATGTCACACCCGACGGAGAAAAAAGCTCAAACTAGATC
>CAZJUF010000284.1:0-4276 GCA_964549055.1 uncultured Hyphomicrobiales bacterium
TTGAAAGGGCCAATCCTGTGTCTGGTTGGACCTCCAGGTGTTGGCAAGACGTCGCTTGGTAAATCAATTGCCGCGGCCACCGGTCGTAGTTTTGTGCGCATGTCTCTGGGGGGCGTGCGTGATGAAGCCGAGATCCGCGGGCATCGCCGGACTTATATCGGCTCCATGCCGGGGCGTGTCATTCAATCGATGAAAAAAGTCAAGCACACCAATCCCCTGTTCCTGCTTGATGAGATTGACAAACTGGGTTCCGATTTCAGAGGTGATCCATCTTCTGCCTTGCTTGAGGTGCTTGATCCTGAGCAAAACAGCGCGTTTAACGATCACTATCTCGAAGTCGACTATGACCTTTCCAATGTCATGTTCGTGACCACAGCCAATACGCTGAATATTCCACCAGCGTTAATGGACCGCATGGAGATCATCAGGATTGCCGGTTATACCGAGGACGAAAAAGTCCAGATTGCCAGGCGCCATCTGATTTCGAATCAACTGACCAGCCATGGTCTTAAGGCGTCGGAATGGGAAATTTCCGATGATGCGCTGCTAGAGGTCATTCGTCGTTATACCCGCGAAGCCGGGGTGCGTAATCTTGAGCGGGAAATTGCCAAATTGCAACGCAAGGGCGTCAAGGTTCTGGTCACCAGTGATGTTAAAAAAATCAGTGTGACTATGGATAACCTGGAAGAATATTCAGGGGTGCCGAAATACCGTTATGGCGAAATCGAAGACAAAAACCTGGTTGGTGTTGTCACCGGACTGGCGTGGACGGAAGTTGGCGGTGAATTGTTGACGATTGAAGCTGTGATGATGCCGGGTAAAGGCAAAATGACGGTGACCGGCAACTTGCGTGATGTGATGAAGGAATCAATTTCCGCTGCTAATTCTTACGTCAAGTCTCGCGCAATCGATTTTGGCATTGAACCGCCGTTGTTTGATCGCCGTGACATTCATGTGCATGTGCCTGAAGGGGCAACCCCCAAAGATGGTCCCTCTGCCGGTGTTGGCATGGCTACGGCCATCGTGTCCGTCATGACTGGCATACCGGTGCGTAATGATATTGCGATGACCGGTGAAATTACCCTGCGCGGGCGGGTTTTGCCCATTGGCGGGTTGAAGGAAAAACTGCTTGCTGCCATGCGCGGGGGAATCAAAACCGTGGTGATTCCCGAAGAAAACGTCAAAGATCTGGTGGATATCCCCGATAATCTCAAAAGTGGACTGGAAATTATTCCAGCAGCAATTGTCGATGATGTGCTCAAACATGCTCTGGTGAGGATGCCTGAGGCAATCGAGTGGGATGAAGACAGCTATCTTGCAAAAGAAGCGGCGAATCTTGCCAAGAAAGAAGCCGTGGCTGCGACAACTGCGCACTAATGCATTGAAAATAATATAAAAAATAAAGAGTGGTCAAAATTTGACCACTCTTTTTTGTGATGTGTCTGCGGTTGGTCAAGGATTTCGAGCGCCCATACGAGTTTGGTTTGCTGTGAATATCTTTGACGACTTCGAGACCGGCCAATACAGCGTTTCCCCCCAGTGAATTGGTTTCGTTGTGAGTTGTTTGCGTAAAACCCTTGCATTTCCGGGGGAAATGTATTGAGCATGGGACATATTCGTAAACCTTACGAATCAATAGGATTAACAACCAGGAAAGAGACCTGACGTGAATAAAAATGACCTGATTTCTAAAGTCGCATCGAGTGCGGATATTTCTAAAACCGATGCATCCACCGTAATTGAAGCAACTCTCGACGCAATTTCCGACACGCTGAAAGGCGGCGACGAAGTGCGTCTGGTTGGATTTGGCACATTTTCTGTTGCCCATCGCGCAGCCTCTGTTGGCCGCAACCCACGCACGGGTGAGAAAATACAGATCCCGGCTTCAAAAAATCCCAAATTCAAAGCCGGCAAAGCTCTCAAAGACGCTGTGAACTAAGCCAGTTTTGTAAACACCTGAATGCTTAAGCAGGCTATGGTGTGTAAAATAAAGACATGGCCCGCATTTTTTCGATGCGGGCCATGTCTTTGGCGTTGCGTTTAGAGGTAGAACATTCTAAAGCAGTGCCAGGATAGTTTACTATCCAAAAAGGGGCGGTTAGCTCAGTTGGTAGAGCACCTCGTTTACACCGAGGGGGTCGGGAGTTCGAGCCTCTCACCGCCCACCACAAAAATACCTGCCTGTGGGCTCAGATTGCTTGACTTGATGGCAACACTGAACTAAACCACGGCATCCAGTTCTTGGGGGTATCTCCTTGAGCATTGGGGGTGTAGCTCAGTTGGTTAGAGCGCCGGCCTGTCACGCCGGAGGTCGCGGGTTCGAGTCCCGTCACTCCCGCCACTATTTCCAAAATCCCTATATCAAATCATACCCGAATCAGTCGCGGTTAAGTGTTGTCATTTGAGGTGGAGATTCGGGCGGTTTTGGCCTCAGCGGTGCAAAACCCGGTAAACTTCCCGATAGTTCCAAAGTTAAGTGGATTATCGCTTGCGCCCTAAAAGCTGTTACGTTAACACGGTTTGTGTCGGTCTGGTTTTCGACTTGGACAAGTTCAAGGGGCCATTGACCGGTGGTTGTAAAAGATTTTAGGTGTATTGCTGGTCCATACAGATTACGCTTATATTTTTGAGACGAACAGTGTTGGCGTCATCCAAGCTTGGTTAGTGTTTTCAATGCAAGAAATACTCCTCTCCTATTTACCGGTTGCCATTTTTATTGGCGTTGCCCTGGCCATTGGTCTGGCCTTATTGGTGTCGGCATTCATAATTGCCATCAGAAGACCGGATCCAGAAAAGCTTTCGGCTTATGAATGTGGCTTTGATGCTTTTGATGACGCGCGCATGCATTTTGATATCCGGTTTTATCTGGTCGCCATTCTCTTTATCATTTTCGATCTTGAAGTAGCTTTTCTGTTTCCCTGGGCCATATCGCTCAAGGAAGTGGGAATGTTCGGCTTTTGGTCAATGATGGTGTTCCTCGGCATCCTGACAATCGGGTTTGTCTATGAGTGGCGTAAAGGAGCACTTGAATGGGATTAGGTCTCGACAATTTCGGAGTGTGCTCAGATGTCTGATGTTGGCCACGGTCTGCTTGATCCACGCACGGGAAAACCGTTCATCGCTGATGATCCGTTCTTCGCCGGTATGTCTGATGAACTGGCGGACAAGGGGTTTATCGTTACGGCAAGCGATGATCTGATAAACTGGGCGCGTACGGGATCGTTAATGTGGATGACCTTCGGGCTGGCCTGTTGCGCGGTTGAAATGATGCAGGCATCGATGCCGCGTTATGATGTTGAGCGCTTCGGCTTTGCACCGCGCGGTAGTCCGCGGCAATCGGATGTAATGATTGTGGCGGGAACGCTAACCAACAAAATGGCCCCGGCGCTGCGCAAGGTCTATGACCAGATGCCCGAGCCGCGCTATGTGATTTCCATGGGGTCGTGCGCCAATGGCGGCGGTTATTATCATTATTCTTATGCAGTGGTGCGCGGGTGTGACCGTATTGTGCCAGTGGACATTTATGTTCCAGGTTGCCCGCCGACAGCGGAAGCACTGGTTTACGGCATTTTGCAGTTACAGAAGAAAATCAGACGAACCGGAACGATTGAGCGTTAGGCTTGAAACCGGGCAACAGGACTTGAGGCAACACACAATATGAACAGAGCGCTCGACGAACTCAGCGATCATATTCTGTCTAATCTGGGCGATGCCGTCGCTGACAGTGAAATTGTGCATGGTGAGCTGACCTTAAATGTTGATGCTGATGTAATTCTCAGGGTTTTGAAGTTTTTGCGCGATGATTCAAGCTGCAAATTCATCAATTTTATTGACATCTGCGGGGTTGATTACCCGACGCGTAAAAATCGTTTTGATGTGGTCTATCATTTGTTGTCGCCAACCCAGAACCTGCGTATCCGCGTCAAGCTTTCAGTGGATGAAACGCGGCAGGTGCCAAGTGTTGTGTCGCTTTTTCGGGCTGCTGAATGGTATGAGCGCGAGACCTTTGATCTTTATGGAATATTGTTTTCCAACCATCCTGATCTGCGCCGCTTATTGACTGACTATGGTTTTCGCGGACACCCTTTGCGCAAGGACTTTCCCTTAACCGGGTACGTTGAAGTGCGCTACGATGATGAAGAAAAACGTGTGGTCTATGAGCCGGTAAATCTGACCCAGGAATATAGATCGTTTGATTTTGAGAGCCCGTGGGAAGGGGCCGAATATCTGCTTCCCGGAGATGAAAAAGCCGATCAAAAATCATAAGATCGCTGTA
>CAZJUF010000285.1:0-4265 GCA_964549055.1 uncultured Hyphomicrobiales bacterium
AATCAACAGCTGCACCGCGGCGCTGAACATTTGATCTGACAGGTCCTGAAGCCAGGTCAAAAACTGAGACACTTAGCGATTATCTTCCAAAATCATGGCACTGGCCTTTTCGGCAATCATGATAGTGGGTGCATTGGTATTGCCCGAAACCAGGCTTGGCATGATTGACGCATCAACCACCCGCAGCCCCGATAATCCGTGAACTTTCAGTCTGTCATCGACAACACTTAATGTATCATTTCCCATTTTGCAGGTACCGACAGGGTGATAAATTGTCTGACCGATATTGCGTGCTGCTTCGAGTAATTCTTCATCACTTTGAATTTGCGCACCCGGTAAATATTCATCGGTGATCAGGCTGGACAGCATTTTGGTGTGGGCAATTTTACGAGCGAGCTTCATACCGCCAACAACAATTTCCTGATCCTTCGGTCTCGACAGATAATTGGCAAAAATCGCCGGGTAGGCGTGCGGGTCAGGTGATGTCAGGTTAATGGAGCCACGGCTTTCCGGCCGCAACTGGCAGATCGACGACGTGAAGGCGGAAAACTTATGCAATCCTTCGCCGGGCTTATCGGCGCTGAACGGCTGGAAGTGAAACTGTATGTCAGGGGCAACCGCATTGGGATCAACTTTGGCAAAAATTGCCACCTGGCTTGCCGCCAATGATAAAGGCCCTGAACGAAAAAGACCAAATTGAATTCCCGCAAGCGCCTTGCCGATGAGATTATTGACTTCGTCATTCACACATATTTTTCGATTGATTTTGTAAACCAGTCTGATTTGCAGATGATCCTGCAGGTTTTCTCCGACCCCTTCCAGATTATGCTCAACCTTAAGGCCGAATTTTTTAAGCTCTTCCCCGGGTCCCACCCCGGAGAGCTTTAATACCTGAGGCGATCCAATCGCACCGGCGCTCAAAATGACTTCCGCATTTGCTGCCACAAATTTTTCTTTGCCATTGTGTTCGAAAACCACCCCGGTGGCCTGATTGTTCTCAATTCTGATTTTCTTCACATGTGCATTGGTAATGATTTGCAGGTTTGGCCGCTTTTTGACCGGACGTAAAAACCCCGATGCGCTGGAACATCTCATGCCGTTGCGAACCGTTACCTGAAAATAACCGACACCTTCTTGTTCAGCGCCGTTGAAATCGTGGTTTTCTCGAATGCCCGCCTCTTTGGCGGCTGCCACATAAAGCTCACATAATTCGCCAACATGCGCACCATTGCTCACCGCCAGCGGTCCCCCGGCACCATGAAAGGCATCAGGCCCGCGTACCTGGTCTTCTCCACTTTTGAAGTACGGCAACACATCATCAAAAGACCACCCGCTGTTGCCCAACTGGCGCCAATGATCATAATCGGTTTTGTTGCCACGCACATAGAGCAGTCCGTTAAGAGAGCTCGATCCACCCAGAACCTTGCCGCGCGGCCACAGGATGCGCCTGCCATTCAGCCCGGCATCGGGTTCTGTTTGATAACACCAGTCAACTTTAGGGTTGTGCATATTTTTGAAATAGCCGACTGGAATGTGGATCCACGGACTTATATCGCGCCCCCCCGCCTCTAGCAGGATGACTTTGTTTCTGGGGTCTTTTGACAATCTGTTGGCCAGCACACACCCGGCTGAGCCCGCGCCAATAATAACGTAATCTGCCTGAAAATCTGAACCAGGATGCATATCTGTAAATTACCTCATTAAAAGCGGGGATCAGTAGTCAGCACCAATGAGGTGTTACAACCCGTCCCCGGCAAAACTGTTGGAGCTATTTGTATTTTTGTAAACGTTTTCAATTTCTGTCAAGCCCGAACAACCATTTATCATTAGAAAAGTTTGATTCTGTCATAAACCTTCTCCATTTGTGACGGTCAGATGTAGGGTTTTTGGCCGTCGAATTCGCTGTTTTCAGGATATTTCATCATTCAAGTGTCAAAATTCTGGTTTATTTCAATTTGGTGAAATTGAAATTTTACTCTTTTTAAACAACACGATGGCTAATATTTTTATAGGGTGTGAGAATTTTTTCAATTCTTTTTCGATTCATGCGCTTGATCGGATTGAAAAAAATGATAACGTTTACAAATCGCTTGTGTGAAAGCTGTAATCGGGGATCGGTCACACATATGCAGGCATAAAATCCTAATGGTACTAATGACCACGAGGGTAGAACAGGGAGGATAGATTTATGGAGATGGTGAAAAAGTTTGTCTTGGGCGTTGCAGGCGTTGTGTTTGCTGCCGTTATGGTGGCAGCACCAGGTATCGCCCAGGCTCAGAAAGTGACAATCCGCGTTCAGTCGGTGATACCGTCAAAAGCTGACGAAGTGACAATGCTCAAAGAGTTTGCCAAAGACGTTTTGGAGCTGACAAACGGTGAGGTTACTATTGAGGTTTTACCCGCAGGTGCAGTGGTAGGCGTCAAGGAAACTCTTGATGCCGTTGACAAGGGACTTATCGAAGCCGGTTTTGCCTGGACACATTATTGGTCGGGTAAACATCCCGCCGCCATGCTGTTTGGCTCACCCGTTGCAGGTGCCGGTGTCGGCATCGACAATATCGCCTTCATGTCATGGTTTCTTTACGGTGGCGGCAAGGAGTTATACGACGAATTGTGGACAGAAATGGGCGTCAACATCAAAGGCTTCATGTTGCAGCCTGTTGGTCCCGAAGCTCTTGGCTGGTTCAAAGAGCCCATCAATTCAATGGCTGATTTCCGCAAATATCGCTTCCGCACACCTCCGGGAATTCCTGGACAGACCTACAAAGACATTGGCGTGGCTTCCGTTGCCATGGGTGGTGGTGACATTCTGCCAGCACTTGAAAAAGGTGTGATTGATGCTGCTGAATGGTGTTGCCCCAAGCCGGATCTGGTATTTGGTTTTTATAAAGTCCTGAAATATTACTATCTCCAGGGCCTGCATCAGGTTGTTGTCAATGCCGACATCTATTTTAACGGCGACGTTTATAGAAAACTGACACCACAACAGCAAAAGGCCATCGAAGTTGCTGCCAACGCTTCTTTGATGAAATCATTGGCCTATCGCATTTATGAAAATGGTAAAGCGCTGAAAATCCTGACCGAAGAAAAAGGCGTCATCTTGAAAGATACTCCTGCTGATTATTTCCCGCTCTACATGGCGGCAGCTAAAGCATCTTTGGAAAAAAATGCAGCCGCAAACCCATTCTTCAAAAAAGTATGGGATTCGCAAAAAGCCTTTGCTGAAATCGCCGTACCTTTCTGGGCCGGTGCACAAACATCCAATGCCAAACTTGGAATGGCCTTTGCAAATAGTATAAAAAAGAAATAATTGCAGCCCGTTTCCGGCTCAACTCAGCGGTGGGAGATTTCCATGGTCTTCCACCGCACCCTCGAGTTGATGTGAATTCCATTTGCAGTTTCAACTAAAATACCGATAACCTGATAATGACAACACCTATTGCTGGATCAATTCTGTCCATAGAGGGGGTATCTTGTGGGCGATGATGTAGATATTTCCAAACTCGATATATCCGATGAGATGATCGCTGAGCGGCGTTCTGCTTCACCAGATAGCCTTCCCGATGATATGCCCGGCTGGATGCGCCGCACCATTTTCATCATCGATACGTCAAGCGTATGGATTGGGCGTGTGACCTGCTGGCTGCTGGTGCCCTTAATGCTGGCGATGGTCTATGAAGTTGTGGCGCGAAAATTATTCATTGCCCCTACCGATTGGGCCTATGACGTCAGTCGTATGGTTTCCGGCGGCATGTTTATGGTCGGTGCCGGTTATGCCCTCATGCGCGGTGTACATATTCGCGCAGATTTTCTCTATCGGCTGTGGTCCGACAGAAATCAGGCGCTTGTTGACGCCTTTCTCTATCTCATTTTCTTTTTTCCGGCGATGTTTTTCTTCTTTTTGGTTTCCTTTGACTACGCCAGCGTCGCCTGGATCAGGTGGGAACTATCTATGGATACCGCCTGGATGGCCCCGGTAGCACCGGTTCGCACCGCCATGCCTTTGGGTGCTGCCCTTCTCATCATTCAGGGCATCTCTGAATTTCTGAAATGTATCTACGCCATTAAAAATAACAGGTGGCCTTTATGACCTCTGAGATGATCGGCCTGATCATGATTGCCGTCATGTTGCTGGCAATATTTGTAGGCTTTCCGATTTCCTTCACCCTGATTTTCCTCGGCATCAGTTTTGGTTACTGGGGCTTTGGCGATCTGGTATTTTTCCTCATGACCCTGCAGTTTAACAGTGTCATGCTGGAACAAAC
>CAZJUF010000286.1:0-4258 GCA_964549055.1 uncultured Hyphomicrobiales bacterium
ATGGCAGGGCAATACCGGCAATTGAAAATGCCCGCACACCATAATCAATCCAGGTGTTCTGCTTGACGGCTGAAATAGTGCCTAAAGGAATGGCGATCAGCAAGGAAACAACCGTTGCCATGATGGCAACCTGCAAGGACAGTTGAAACCGCAGGCCGATTTCATAAGACACCGGTTGGCCGGTCCACATGGATTCGCCTAAATCGAGAGTTGCAAATCCATAAATGAAATCCCAGAACTGGACCATAATAGGGTCATTGAGGCCAAGGTTATCGCGGCACAGCTTAATCTGTTCGGGATCGGCATAAAGCCCGCTGCCGGCCAGGCGTATTTCACAAACGTCACCGGGAATTAAACGTAATATAAAAAATATCAAAACTGCTGCCCCGATAAGCGTCGGGATCATCAGCAAAAGGCGTTTAAAAATATACTGGATCATAATATTCTCGTATAAGTCCCGCCCACCAGTCTGAATATTAGCTGGTGGGCGGGGTTTATTTAACGATGTTGGCCGATATTATTTATCAAGCCATATGTTGTCCAAAGACTGGTTCAAGTAGTGACTTGGAGCAATCTTCCAGCCCTTGACGTAAGAGCGGTAAGCATTGATCTTGTACCACCACAGGGTAACACCAATCAGAGCCTGGTCGTTAAGTGCGCGGGTTTCAAATTCGCGCATAAGCTTGCGTTGCTCTTCCTGGGTTTCAGCCCGTTCCAGTTTGGCATAGATAGCTTCAAGCACGGGATCGTCATAGTTACCGTAGTTGTTGCCGGCAGAGCCGAGAAACTTGGTTACATCCGCAATCGGGTTGATAACGCTCTGGCAGTTGAAGTCGATGGAAACATCGAAATTCTTCTTTTTGCGCAGAATATCATAAAACACCGGGCTTGGATTAACCTGCTGGGTGACATTCATGCCAACCTTCTTCCACTGGTCAATCAACCATGTGCCCACAACCTTGTAAGGTTGGTCAACAGCACGATTGTTCAACGTGAAGGACAGACCTTCCTGACCGGCTTCTTTCAACAGACGCCGGGCTTCAGCCCGATTGGCTTCAATGTCAGTACCGTATCCGGCAAGCTTGACCATTTCTTCCTTGGTTGCAGCCAGAGGATGTTTCGGGAACACAACACCACCAACTGTTTTCACAATAGCAATCTTGGAGAGGTATTTGGAACCACCCCAGCGATCAACTGCAAGCGTCAAGGCTTTGCGCACACGCACATCATCAAAAGGTTTCTTTTTCTGATTTGGTGTGAACATCAAGACACAGTTCCAGTCGCTTTCCTGAACCGTGATTTTATCGCCAAGAGCTTTGACGAGATCGTCACGGGCTTTTGGTGGAAAGCCGCGGAATTCGATTGCCGCGCGGTCACCGCGAATGGCTTGCAGACGCAAGGACATCTTAGGTGCGGAAATCGCTTTAAAGCCATCCAGATAGGGCTGGCCTTTGAAATGGTAGCCGTCGTATTTTTTACCAGATACGAACGATCCAGGCTGATACTCGACAAAACGGAAAGGACCGGTACCATTGATGTTTTTCCGGTGCCATTTATAGCCTTTTTCATCCAGGTCTTTCTTCGAATAGATGAAATTAAACGGCGTGGCTACCGCTGGAATGAACGATCCAGAAGGGAACTTCAGCTTGAACTGTACGGTATATTTGTCAGTCGCCTTAACTGATTCAACCATTTTAAAGAAGGCTTTGCGGCTACTTGCAATGCCTTTAGGCGGGAAAATGATCTTGTCGAAAGTGGCAACAACGTCCTGTGCACTCAAAGGCGTTCCATCATGAAACTTGATGTCTTTGCGAATCTTGAACGTAAAGGTCTTGCCGCCATCTTCACCTTTTGGCACATCGCCTTCACAGACATCACAGACAAAATCAGTTGGCGATGAAGGATTTTCAGGATTGATCCGGATCAACAGACTGTAGAACGGGCGAATGGGATGTACCATGCCGAACGTGGTTTCCACATGGCCGTCAAATGATGGAATTTTCGATCCCACCACGAAATTCAGTATGCCGCCTTTTTTGGGCGTCATACCGTCCGTTGCAGCCTGGCCGGGCGATGCCGCCAGACCGAAAGCCATTACGGCACCTACCGCAAAAGCTGTGGCGTATTTTAGTCCAGTGTACTTCATTACTTCTTTCCTCCCTGGTTACACTGAGGATATTTATCAAATCCTCTTTCATGACACTCCCGAATTTAAGGAGCGATCACACTTCTGTACAGGCCACCCAATGGCCTGGTTTAACTTCCCTGAATTCGGGAATCGCTTTTGAACATCCCTCAACTGCCGAAACACAGCGAGGATGAAACACACACCCGCTTGGCGGGTTAATCGGACTTGGTATCTCACCCTTTACCATCTGGTGCTTGCGCCCTTTTTCAATCGTTGGATCGGGAATGGGCACCGCCGACAACAACGCTTTTGTGTAGGGGTGCATTGGATTGTCATAAAGCTCGTCACAATCCGCCAGTTCGACCATTTTACCGAGATACATCACCGCCACCCGATGACACAAATGCCGGACGACACTTAAATCATGGGCAATAAAGAGATAGGTAAGATTAAATTCGTCGCGCAAATCTTCCAGCAGGTTGATCACCTGGGCCTGGATTGAAACATCGAGAGCAGACACGGCTTCATCGCAAATAATAAATTCCGGTCGCACTGCCAAAGCTCGGGCAATGCCCACACGCTGGCGCTGGCCACCACTCATTTCATGGGGATATCTGTCGGCAAATTTAGGATTGAGACCACACACCGACAACAGTTCCAATACGCGTTTTTCGCGCGCCCGGTTATCGGCTTCGATATTATGAACATGCATCGGCTCGGCAATAATATCGCCGATCTTCATGCGCGGATTGAGTGAACTGAACGGGTCCTGGAAAATAACCTGAATTCGCTGGCGCAAAGGCATCATACCAACGCGGTCAAGCTCGCCCAGATTTGCACTGTCGTACAGAATATCGCCGGAAGTGGCTTTTTCCAATTGCAGAATACAGCGGCCCGTCGTGGTCTTTCCACACCCTGATTCACCCACCAGTCCAAGGGTCTCGCCGCGCCTGATGTCAAAGCTCACACCGTCAACAGCCTTCACATGCCCAACCACTCTGGGGATAAGCGCGCCTTCGGTGATCGGAAAATGCATTTTGAGGTTTTTCACCTGCACCAGCACATCGCTATCAGAAGACTTTATGGTATTTTCCATGCTCATCAGGCAGTCTCCAGGGCGTTGATTAACTTGTCGTGATGCCAGCAGGCAGTCGTATGACCGTCACTTACAGTTTCCAGTTTCGGGCCGGATGACTTGCATTTGTCGGTTGCAAAATTACACCGTGGCCGAAAGGCGCAACCGTCATCCAGCTTGGTTAGATCCGGGGGCTGGCCCTGAACCGGATCAAGCTTGGCCTGACGT
Source organism: uncultured Hyphomicrobiales bacterium (assembly GCA_964549055.1). Classification (GTDB taxonomy): domain Bacteria; phylum Pseudomonadota; class Alphaproteobacteria; order Rhizobiales; family JAJFHR01; genus JAJFHR01. Next base: position 3,432 of record CAZJUF010000286.1, read on the forward strand.
GGCAGATCCATACGCGGCACCGAGCGCAAAAGCGCTAATGTGTAGGGATGGCGTGGGTGGTGATAAATATCTTCAGCTGTTCCGCTTTCAATAATCCGCCCGGCATACATCACATTGACGCGGTCGGCATAGCGCGCCACCACGCCCAGATTATGGGTAATAACGATCAGGGCCACACCGAGTTCACGGGTGAGATTTTTCATCAATTCGAGAATTTGCGCCTGAATGGTCACATCAAGTGCTGTTGTCGGCTCATCGGCAATGATCAATTTGGGATTGCACGACAGGGCCAGAGCGATCATGACGCGCTGGCGCATACCGCCACTCAAGTGATGGGGATATTGTTTCAGCCGCCGCCGGGCATCGGAAATCCCAACTTTTTCAAGCAACTCAAAAGCGCGCTCATTAGCCTCTTCCCTTGAAAGCCCAAGGTGCTGCTGGAGGGTTTCAGTTATCTGCAAACCAATGGTGAGGACGGGATTGAGCGACGTCATGGGTTCCTGGAACACCATGGCAATCTTGTTTCCGCGCACTTTACGCATCTCTTCATCACTCAGAGTTGCCAGGTCCTGGTCCATAAACTTTATATGGCCACCAACAACGCGCCCGGGAGGATCAGGTATAAGCCTCAGGATTGACAGCGCACTGACTGATTTACCACAGCCGGATTCACCGACAACAGCCACGGTTTCACCCTCGTCTACATCATAGGTAATGCCGTCAACAGCCTTGACAACTCCCGCAGAAGTGAAGAATTGGGTTTGGAGGTTTTGAACTTCCAGCAACTTCGCCACTAACCAGATACTCCCCGTTTGATTATGGCTTTT
>CAZJUF010000287.1:0-4247 GCA_964549055.1 uncultured Hyphomicrobiales bacterium
AAATGGGAAACGTCACCCGGCTCAAGATCATCCGCCTGCTGGTGCGCGCCGGTGACAAGGGGCTTGCGGTAGGCAATATCCAGCGCAAGTTGAACATTCCCGGCTCCACCCTGTCCCATCACCTCAGCCATTTACGCAATGCCGGTCTAATTCATCAGGAACGCGAGGCCACTGTTCTGCGCTGTTGTGTCCACTACGACAGGATTGGGGATTTGGTCAATTTTCTCACCGAAGAATGCTGCACAGACCCCGAATTACAAATGGAATCGTTTGAAAAAGAGAACGCATAAAAAATTTCAACTTTATTTCGGTTAATCTGGAAATATAAAAATCTGAATTCAGGAAACTCAACCATGTCGATGGAATTAAAAACGCCAAATCAAGCGCCAAACGCAACAATAACGGCACCCGCATTTTTGCGGGCTCTAAATTCCATATTCAAAGACCCGGTGATACTGTTTCTTGTGGCCGCACTTGGTATTCTTGCTGTCATAAATCGCGACCAGTTCTCGGCAAGTGTGATTTCCACCTTAAATGCGCTTGTTTACATCGCGCCTTATTTTGCTCTCGCCATGGGTTTTGCCGCCTTTGCCAAGGCCAGCGGTGCAGACAGCTTGATGGTGCGCGCCTTTTCAGGCCGCCCGCTCTATGCGATTTCAGCGGCAACCCTTGCCGGTGCCTTATCGCCGTTTTGTTCGTGTGGCGTCATTCCCTTGATTGCCGGTATGCTGGCAGCCGGTGTGCCGCTGGCGCCGGTGATGGCTTTTTGGGTATCGTCACCCATTATGGACCCGGAGATGTTCATTCTCACCACCGCCGGTATCGGTCTTAATTTCGCCATTGCCAAAACCTTTGCCGCCATTGGTATGGGATTGCTGGCCGGCACCATCACACAAGTTCTGGGCGCAAGGTCCTTTCTCAAAAACCCGCTGAATGCCGGCATTGAACCCGGCTGCGGAACGTCATCCTGCACCCCGCGCAGCAAAGAAATCATGTGGACTTTCTGGCGCGAACCTGAGCGCAGGAACATTTTCTGGAGCGAGATCAAATCCGTCGGCGGCTTTCTCGGCAAGTGGCTGACACTGGCGTTTTTCCTCGAAAGCCTGATGGTTGCCTATATTGACCCCGCCTGGGTCTCCAACGTTGCCGGAGATGGCAACGCCTTTGCCATTCCTCTGGCCGCCCTCATCGGCATGCCGTCTTACCTCAACGGCTATGCCGCCATACCGCTGGCCTCGGGCCTGCTTGATCTTGGCATGTCCAAGGGAGCCGCACTGGCGTTTTTAACCGCCGGTGCCGTCTCCTCCATCCCGGCCGCCATTGCGGTTTATTCACTGGTCAAAAAACCGGTCTTCGCGCTTTACATAGCTCTTGGCCTCACCGGTTCGCTGATCGCCGGTTTCGCATATCAATTTTCAGGTATACCGGTTTAATTGAATTAGGCATCCGGGTATTTTGGCGCTAAGCTGCCAAAACAAGAATTGCCAGCGAAAAGGGGCTTCCGTGGCAACTGCCAGCCTGCCGATGTATGACCTGCCTGAGGTGCGCAACGCCCATGATACCCTGTGGTCGGTTCTGGCGCAAAACCTGCGCCATCAAGGTGTCAACAACGTGCCTGACAGCCTTGCCCATGGCCGACCCGTTGCAACCTTGTGGAATGATCCTGACTTGTTGATTTCACAATGTTGCGGTTATGACATCGTCCATAGCTACAAAGATATCCTGCGCCCGATTGCCACGCCACAATTTGCAGCCTTTGGCTGTCTGGGTGAAAATTATTGCAGCACCATAGTCGTCGCCGAAAACTGCCCCTATACAGATGTCAGAGACATGGCAGGCACAATTGCCGTCATTAACGGGCTTGAAAGTCATTCCGGCATGAGCGCCCTGCGCCATCTGGTTGCTCAGTGTCACACCGGGGGCAAGTTTTTTTCCTGCGTCAAAGTCAGTGGCAGTCACAGTGCCAGTCTTGACATGATCCGGCGGGGAAAAGCCAACATTGCCGCCATCGACAGCGTCACCCTGGCTTTATTGAGCAAACATCAAAGCAACACAATGGCCGGTCTCAAAATTCTTGGCGCAACCTACACTGCCCCGGCACCGCCTTATGTGGTCAGGGCTGATCTGCCTGAAGCAGAGGTGACAAAGATCACCGACGCATTGTTCGAAACCTTCAATGAGCCCACACTCGCTGGATACCGCGCCCAATTGCTTCTCACCGGCCTGACCCGGGCGAGACAGGAAGATTACTGGATACTGGAAGCTTACAAAGACCACGCCACCAAGCATGGCTTTCCCTCATTGCAATAAGGTTGCGCACAAATAGCGGATTAAAAGATTTAGGGACACATATATGTCAGCTGTTTTATTGAGAGTTAAATCGCAGCCGCTGCCACCTGTCTATCCGCAATGGGAATATCTCGCTGAAGGTGATCTTCACCGCAACTACGAAGACTACAAGCGGGTGTTTCAGGTGCCCTGGGTTGGTGTGGTCTCCATGGCATACGCGCATTACCCGCATTTTTTCAATGCCTGGTACAAAGGTTTGCGCAAGACGGTTGAAAGTTCAGCTTATGTTGAGTGCGCACGCTTCTTGCGGCAACATATTGAGACAGCGATAGTTGAGCTTGACCCGCCACCCGTCAGGCAACGGTTGCTGGATAAAGGCTATTCCTTACGCGAACTGTCGCAGATTGAAGACACAATCGAGCTCTTCTCACACGGCAACTTTGCCCAGATTCCAGCAGTATTCGCCGCGCGAGCCTTATTGGAGGGTGTAGAGATTGGGGTTGGAAATATCAGTGCGGTAAAATTTGAAGGCCGCCACGGCATCGACGTTCAAACACCGTTTATCTTAATGGAACCCCATCATGTCGCTGGCGAAACAACGGCGCTTTACCAAGACATAATGTCAGTGTTGCAACTGCCTTTCGTAAATACAGATTACCGCGCTCTGGCCCGTTGGCCAACTTATTTTGAGGCGGCCTGGAACGATTTGCGCGATTCAATCGATACACCGGCCTACAATCGAATTACCGGCAATCTGCACAACGAAATTTGTGAAGCAGTAAAACACCTGCCCAACCCCAGCACCCTGACATCATCGGATATTATTACTGCCGCCAGTCAAGATGGCAACGTTGAGGAAATCCTCGAAATGACAAAGCTGTTCACCCATCTGCTGCCGGGTCTGACCACTAATGTCGCCTATTTCCGTGCTCAACTGAGGCAATAACAGCGTTTCAATCTTTACAAAACTTTACACAAGCGAAATACGCGCGAAAACATCACCTTCTACATATCAGTCAAGGGGCATCAGCCACACAGACTTTTATTGGAGAAACATGATGAATACTCAAAACACATCCGACAAAAATTCCACACCTGCAAAATCCAATCGTTGGAGTGGAAAAAAACGCTTCACCGTTGCCGCCTTGGCTTCTGTGCTGGCGGTTGGTACATTTGCAACCGTTGCCTACAGCGGCGGCCAGTCATATATGAAAGGCCACAAAATGGGTGGCTTTATGCACAGCGCCGGTGATCCAGCCAAATTCGAACAAAAACTGGACAAAAAGCTGAAGTTTTTATCCTTCGCACTGGACGCAACCGACGAGCAGCAGGAAAAACTCAAAACCGTCATCACCGCACTCGCCAAAGAAGTCCTTCCCATGAAAGCACAAATGCGCGAGACCCGCGTGCAGTTGCAGGAATTGCTGATCCAGCCCAAAATTGATCGCGCCGCTATTGAAAATCTGCGCGCAGAAAAAATTGCCCTGGTTGATACAATGAGCAAAAAGGTAACTGCAGCTATTGCTGATGCCGGTGAAATACTCAGCCCCGAGCAACGCATTAAACTGGTAGAATTCGTTAAAACGTTCAAACCGCATGGTGGTGGCTGGAAACGCGGCTGACACACGGGTAAGATGGGTTATGACTGCCCGAATATTACTTATTGAAGACGACAGGCGTTTGGCCGGGATGGTGAAAGACTATCTCGGCGGCGCCGGTTTTCGTGTGACGATAGCTGAAACCGGTGCCCGGGGAATTACCCTGCACAAAGATCAGGAATTTGACGCCCTGATACTGGATTTGATGTTGCCTGATATGGATGGTCTGGAAATCTGCCGACATATTCGCAAATCCTCTCAAACACCGATTTTGATGCTGACGGCGCGCGGTGACGTTATGGACAGGGTTATCGGCCTGGAAATGGGTGCCGATGACTACCTGCCAAAACCGTTTGAACC
>CAZJUF010000288.1:0-4242 GCA_964549055.1 uncultured Hyphomicrobiales bacterium
CTGCACTCGCAGTCGCTCGTTAGTCGTTCGCTGCGCTCCTCCGGTGCCACAATGATAGACTATCTGTATAGCCTCGCAAGGCAGCACGCCAGATTATCGTTGTTGCACCCGGACAAGCGCAGCGTTGGACTAGGGCCCCCCAAGTCCCAAGAGGGGCCCGCAGCCCCAGTGGCGCTTGAACGCCTCTTAAAGTATAAACCTCGACAGATCAGTATTGCGTGCCAGATCGCCAATATTTTCCTCGACAAAATCAGCGTCAATAATGATGGTATCGCCTGAGCGGTCGGTTGCCGTAAAGCTTATTTCATCGAGCACGCGTTCGAGAACCGTCTGCAATCTGCGCGCACCGATGTTTTCAACACTTGCATTTATATCAACAGCAATGGATGCCAGCATTTCAATTGCATCTTCTTTAAAGTCAAGGGTGACGCCTTCTGTGGCCATCAGGGCTATATATTGCTTGATCAAACTGGCTTCCGGTTCGGTTAAAATCCGGCGAAAATCTTCTTTTCCCAGCGCGCGAAGCTCAACACGTATCGGCAGCCTACCCTGAAGTTCCGGCATCAGATCAGACGGTTTGGCGATATGAAAGGCGCCTGAGGCAATAAACAGAATATGGTCGGTTTTGACATTGCCGTGTTTGGTGCTGACGTTGGTGCCTTCAATCAACGGTAGTAAATCGCGCTGGACACCTTCGCGGCTGACATCCCCACCGCTGCGATCTGAACGCACACAGATTTTGTCAATCTCATCAAGAAAAACAATACCATTGTTTTCAACCGAGTGAATGGCTTCCTGAATGAGCTGGTCATCATCGAGCAACTTGTCGGATTCCTCCACCATCAAAGCCTCATGGCTTTCCTTGACACTCATGCGCCGGGTTTTGGTTTTACCGCCAAAGCCCTTGCCAAAAATATCACCCAGATTGATCATGCCCATTTGTGCACCGGGCATGCCGGGGATATCAAAACCGGGCATGGCAGAGCTGGTGTCGGCTACTTCAACTTCGATTTCCTTGTCATCCAACTCGCCATCGCGAAGCTTTTGGCGGAAGCTGTCGCGTGTGGCCTCACTGGCATTTTCACCAACAATGGCACTCAACACCCGATCTTCGGCATTAAGGTGAGCGGCTGCGGTTACTTCATTGCGTTTTTGTTCACGCACAATTCCGATGCCGACTTCCATCAGATCGCGAATTATCTGTTCCACATCACGACCGACATAACCGACTTCGGTAAATTTAGTCGCCTCAATCTTGATAAAGGGCGCATTGGCCAACCGGGCCAATCGTCGTGATATTTCGGTTTTACCGACACCGGTGGGGCCGATCATCAAAATGTTTTTGGGCAGCACTTCTTCGCGCATCTGGCCTTCAAGTTGTTGGCGGCGCCAGCGGTTGCGCAAGGCAATGGCAACCGCGCGTTTGGCATCTTTTTGGCCAATAATGTAGCGGTCGAGTTCGGAGACAATTTCGCGGGGAGAAAAATCAGTCATGAGGTAAGCAGGTTTCCACTATTGTTAAAGGCTTTAAGCGTGTGCAGGTGGTAATTTATCGAGATAATTGCCTTGTGGCATCAACTTGAAAACCAGACGCCGTAAAGGTTTCCAGCCAACGCCAAAGGTTAAAATAAGGGTGGCAATGACCAGCAAAACAACACTTGTTGCAGAGCCTGAGGGTAAATTAAGCTGCCAGATACCATAGGCGATAACACTGCCCACATACCCAAGTGAAGAGACCAGCAAGGCACGGCGATTGATGATGAGCGCAATGATACCAAACAAAACAAAGAAGATTGCGATGACCATCCAGCTGTTGATGACAGGTGTTGTTCCAAATGCTTTTTGTAAGCTGGTGATTGCCGGGTGAGAATCCCATAACACCGCATGCGTCAACATCGGTGCTGCAATCAGATGGAGCCAGAAGCCGCAATCAGAATTCGTGCTGTTACGGTATGGGTCTTTGAAATCAAACCACATTGCTGCACTAAAGAGGCTCAAACCACCCAAGCCAATTATCCAGCGAAAGTTCGACAGCAGGAAATCAGATGATATCACGCCAATCGCCGTAAAAGCTAACCCAACAATCGTGAGGCCGACGATTGCCAGGGCAAACGGCAAACGAAACCGCAGATAAAACAGGCCCGCAGCCACCATTGCCGCTGCACTCACAATCATGAAAGTCTCATAGGTTGCCAGAGTGCTCCATCTCGATGCATCCAGAGCGGCAGCCATAAAATAAGCGCTAAATCCGGTAAAAAGCACGGATAAAACAATACTGGGGGCGGAAATTCGCAAATAACCAGTGAGCCATTCAGCCGCCAGCCAGATCAAAACCAGCCCGGCCACCTGTGCAGCGATTGTATTGTCGAGGAAAGATACTGCCGACATCACGCCTGCACCTAAAAACCCCGTGCCAATAGCAATAAACAGATCGCCAAAGGAGCGAATAAACCGCGGCGCTTCATCGTCAGCTTCACGCAGAGCATCCTGATCGAGATCTGTTTGCGGGGGATTGCCATCGCCATCTTCAGAGACAATCGAGGCGAGCTTGTTCAGTTGATCGGGCGAGATAATGCCTTGTTCGACGCCGCGCTCTAAATCAGATTTGGAAACCATGGCGGGTTATTCTTCTTCGTCAATTATTTCCAGAACAAGCTTGTCGTTGGTATAAACACAGATATCAGCGGCAATGGCCATGGATTTTCTGGTAATTTCTTCCGCGCTCATATCGGTATCCATCAAGGCGCGCGCAGCCGAAAGCGCATAATTGCCGCCCGAACCGATGCCGATAACACCGCCTTCGGGTTCCAGCACGTCGCCGGTTCCGGTGATAATCAGGCTGGCGGACTTATCAACCACGATCAACATGGCTTCAAGACGGCGCAAATACCTGTCGGTGCGCCAATCCTTGGCCAATTCGACACAGGCCCGTGTGAGCTGGGTCGGATATTGTTCAAGTTTGGTTTCAAGGCGTTCAAACAGCGTCATCGCATCCGCCGTTGCTCCGGCAAATCCGGCAATAACATTATTGCCACTTCCCAGGCTCCGCACTTTGCGCGCATTGCCTTTCATGACTGTATCGCCCACGGATACCTGGCCATCGCCGGCAATAACAACCTTGCCGCCTTTGCGAACAGTTAGGATGGTGGTCACTGTGATGCCTTTCAGTTAAAACAATTACGCCGCTGCCCTTTACAACCATGTAAGGGGTTTGTGAGCGTTTGAAAAGAGATAGCCTGTTAGTTATATAAAATGAAACGCTAATCTGTGACTGGTATCCGCGGTTCGGACCTGCTAAGACCCCTGTCAGTACAGGCAATTAAATCAAATCAGGATTTGAACAATGCGCACTGCCACAGTAGAGCGTAACACGCGCGAAACCAGAATTTCCGTCAGCGTTAATCTCGATGGTACCGGGCAATGCAACCTCGATACCGGCATTGGCTTTCTCGATCATATGCTCGAGCAGTTGAGCAAACATGGATTGATTGACCTTGATCTCAAGGTCGAAGGCGATCTCCATGTTGATATGCACCACACCACCGAAGACAGCGCTATTGCCATTGGCCAGGCGGTAAGACAGGCGTTGGGTGAGTGTCGCGGCGTTAAGAGATTTGCCCATGCTTATTTGCCGATGGATGAGGCCTTGACCCGCGTGGCGATGGATATTTCCGGCCGGCCTTATTTGATCTGGAAAGTTGATTTTTCCCGGCCAAAAATCGGCAACATGGATAGCGAGCTTTTCAAGGAGTGGTTTCAGGCGTTTGCACAAAACGCCGGCATTACCCTTCATGTTGAAAATCTCTACGGTGACAATAATCACCACATCGTTGAAAGCTGCTTCAAGGGTCTGGCGCGCAGTCTTCGCGATGCCATAGCTATTGATGAACGCCAGAAGGATGTGATACCGTCCACCAAGGGATCATTGAGTTGATGGGACAATTGTTAAAAGCGATGGCTTAAGGGCATGAAAATATTTTCGGTACACCACAAATCCACTGAGCCGGCACTCATATTGAGTGAAGGGCTGGAAACCTGCTTTGTCAAAGAAGGTATTTCCTGGACAGCACTTTTTTTCGCTCCCGTGTGGCTGGTTTTTCACCGCATGTGGCTGGTTTTATTTGCAACCCTGGTGTTGTACGCTATCGCCATCGCCGCCGCTGATGCCATTGGCCTCGATGCCGGGCCCGCTTTTAGTCTTGTTCTTGTCGTCAATATTATCATTGCACTTGAAGGCAACAA
>CAZJUF010000289.1:0-4194 GCA_964549055.1 uncultured Hyphomicrobiales bacterium
GCGCTGGTCGATGCGATCCCCTGTCCAGCCGTGATGGTTTGGCCGGATGGCCAAATAATTTCCGCAAACCGGCATGCCTCGGTTCTGGTGCAGGAAAATGGCGATGGCAGCACGCACCTGGCGCCTGATTTGCTGGCAAGAGTTGCAGATATAGCGCGCAGCAAAACGTCCGAAAACTGGATCATAAGGATCAAAAAACGCGGACACTCGGGGCTTGCCACCATAAGTTATTCCCTCACCGGCATACATCTTCCACTGGCTGGACAACAATCCTCTGCCGTACTCATCTATGGTGCCGACAGTGCCCTTGAGCAAAACCTGCGTCAGGCATTGATTGAAAGCCGCACTTTTTTTCAGGATCTGGCAAATTGTTCGAGTGATTTCACCTGGGCAACGGATGCCCACGGCACTTTCACATTCATCAATCAAAAAGGTGTTGCGGGATATCCAAGCGATGGCGTCCATGGCAAACAGGTGACGGATTTGCTGGCACCACCGACGACGCCAGCTCAGGCAAAGGCCGTTTTTCAGACAAAAATCCGGGTTAGCGAACAAGAGATATGGCTGAGTGGGGCCAATGGCGACAATTTTTGTTTCCTGATTTCCGCAGTGCCGGTGAATGATGCGCAAGGTCAGTGGATCGGTGCGCGCGGTGTTGGCCGCGACGTTACCGAATTGCGCGCGCGCGAAGCCGAATTACAGCGGGCTCAACGTTCAGAAAAACTGATTAACACAGTGCTCGGCATAATCCGCAATGAAGTGGAGCCATCCAAAATGCTGGCGGCGGCAGCGGCAGCGGTAATAAATGCTATTGGCATGACTTCCTGTTGGGTTTTTCAGCGTAAATACGGTGAAAAGTTCTCCTGCCAGACAGCAAAAACCCTGAATATTGTTCCCCGCGCCTCAATGGGGTTGAAAAATGCCCCGACTTCAGCGCACTTACGCGCGGTAATCACCAAAAACCTCACAAACCCTGACGCTGATATTAGCGAATTCACCAACAACGGCTGGTCTTTCCTGGTTGCCAGGACAAACTATGGCGGGCAACTCAACGGGACACTTTGTTTCGTGCGTCAAATCGCCAGCGAGAATCAAAAAAATCCCGAAAAGTCAAACTGGGATGCCTATGAACGCTCAATGATCGCCAGGGTTGCCGACCAGTTATCCGTGGCTATCGCCCAATCCGAGCATCAGCAGAAACTAGAAGTCCTGTCGCAGACAGATGGCCTCACCGGCCTGATGAACAGACGGTCGTTCTTGCCTGAGATAACCCGCAGGCTGGCCCATCACGAACGGCAAAAACGCAAAGCCGCCTTATTGTTTATTGATCTCGATAACTTTAAAGGCATCAATGATAATGATGGCCACGCGCGCGGAGATGAAATTCTCATAGCCGTATCGCAACTGCTTAAAGTCAATTGCCGCACAAGCGATTTATGCGCACGATTTGGCGGTGATGAATTTGTTCTGTGGCTGGAAGAGGCCGATGAAGCGATTGCCACATTAAAAGCCAATGACCTGATAGATGGCTGCCAGGACATCATTGCCATTGCCAAAAATGCACCGGGTATTAATCCCGCGCCTTCTCATTCGGGCGTCATAAGTATTGAACATCTGGGCATGTCTATCGGCATATCGGTTTTTGTTCCCGGCACAAGCGAAACTATCGATCAGCTGATTGCGCGCGCTGATGAGGCGCTTTATGTGGCTAAAAACGGTGGCAAGGGCGGCTACCGCATAGCCAAGCCAGCTGCCCTGATGCCAAGTGATGCGTCGGATAAAAAAGATGATGGAGGGCAATAAATTGAGCGTTGATTTAAATAAATCTTATGAGCACGCCCGAGATGTTCTCGAAAATCGCGACCGCGAAGCTCTAAAGCTTCTGGCCTCTGACGTGGCCAGTTACCCGGAAATGCTGTACTTCCTCAGCAATGATGATGATGTCGAAATTCGCAGTTGTGTTGCGGCCAACCCCACCACCCCTGCCCAGGCCGACGTGGCTTTGTCAACCGACGCCGAATTGCAAGTTCGCGAAGCACTGGGGGCGAAGGTTGCCCGCCAGCTTCCCGAACAATTGGTTGAAGATGATGCCCGAAACTCGACTACGATTGCCATCCTGGAACATCTTGTTTTAGATGAAGAAGTTCGCGTTCGCCGCATTATAGCCGAAGCATTAAAAACCACCGATAAGGCACCGCTGCATATTATTCAAAAGCTGGCGCGTGATATCGATGAGCGCGTATCAACGCCAATCCTTCATCACTCACCGCTTCTGAATGATGAAGAACTTATCTCGATCATAGAGAATGCCGCAACACCGGCGCAGCTCAAAGCCATAGCCGAGCGTGCCCAGGTATCTGAACCACTGGCACAATCAATTGTAGAAACTACGGACGTCGAAGCGATTTCACAGTTGCTGTTAAACCCCAGCGCGCAAATTCGCGAAAATACACTTGACCGACTGATTGCTGACGCCAGGGATATATCAGAATGGCATGAACCTTTGGTCCTGCGACCTAAATTGCCGTTTGGCGCCATTCGCAAGATTGCGGAATTTGTCGCGGGCTCCTTGATCGACGTATTGTCTCAGCGCCATGATATTAATGATGAATTGCGTGAAGACCTTGAATGCCGCGTTCGCAAACGCCTGGACGAAGAAAACTCACCCGGTGATGAAGACGCTTCAAGGCCGCTGGAGGAAATTGAAGCTGAACTGCGGGAGCTGTACGCCCGCGGCGGTCTTGTTGAAGATTATTTGAAGCAATATATCGAAAAGGGCGAACGCGACGTCATTATTCTGTCGATGGCCGTGCTGGCAGAGGTTTCCACCATCGTCTCACGTCGTATCTTTGCGTCTTTGAGCGCCAAAGCCATCATGTCATTAGGCTGGAAAGCAGGCATATCCGCGCCCCTGTCGGCAAGAATTCAAAATACGGTTGGCAATATTCCACCAGAAGACTGGGTACTCCCCGACGACAACGAGGAATATCCCTTCACGGAAAGAGAAATGCAGTGGCAACTGGCATTATTCCTGGATCAGGAAGAAAGCGAAGATGAAAGCGAAGCTCAAAACCTCGAAATGAGCGAAGCCTAGAGCAAGACCGGATTATTCAGAATCTCCGCACCGTCCCGGAATGGATGGTTTTCCTGTTGGGTTTTATCTGATCCAATTCCGCTTAGGCGATCAGCGTGCCAACACCGTGCTCTGTGTAGATTTCCAGCAGGACTGCGTGGGGAACACGGCCATCGAGAATAACAACAGCTTCAACACCATCTTCGACGGCGCGAATGCAGGTTTCAAGCTTGGGCACCATGCCACCGGAAATGGTGCCATCACGCTGGAGTTTGCGGGCCTGATGCAGGTCAAGTTCAACAATCAGATCACCATTGCCATCCAGGATGCCCGGCACATCTGTCAGTAACAACAGCCGTTTCGCCTGTAGGGCTGACGCGAGTGCGCCGGCAACCGTATCGGCATTTATATTGTAGGTTTCACCCTCTTTTGACACCCCGATAGGGGCAATAACCGGAATGATATCGCTGCTGATAAAAGTGTCGAGAATGTCCGGGTTTATTTCTTCAGGTTCACCGACATAGCCAAGTTCCAGAATTCTCTCGATGTTTGATCCCTGATCTTTTTTTGTCCGCCGCAGCTTGCGCGCCACCACCAGATTGCCATCCTTGCCGCACAGTCCAGCCGCCTTGCCACCGGCTTTGTTTATGGCGACAACGATTTCCTTGTTGATCGAACCCGCCAGAACCATTTCAACAATCTCGACGGTCTCGCGATTGGTTACCCGCAAGCCATCGGCAAACGTGCTCTTGATCCCGAGCCGCTCTAGCATGGCACCAATTTGCGGGCCACCACCATGGACAATAATGGGATTAACACCGGTTTGTTTCAGCTGAACCACATCGCGGGCAAAATCCTGCGAAAGCTGTTTGTCGCCCATGGCATGGCCGCCATATTTGATGACAACGGTAGCGCCATCATAACGCTGCATAAAGGGCAGGGCTTCTGAAAGCGTACTGGCTGTGCGGGTCCGCTCACTTAATGATGTGACGGTCTCCGGTTCTTTGTTATTGCTATCATCCTGCGTCATAATGGTCTCACTGGAAAAGAAAGTTCGCGTATTTTGTATGTCCGATAAGTCCTGAAGCCAGCCCACTCCCCCGCCCAACCACCCCCAGGGT
>CAZJUF010000290.1:0-4190 GCA_964549055.1 uncultured Hyphomicrobiales bacterium
CGCGAAACGTGTTGCGGGCAAATGTTATCCACTCATCTTCGGGCAGAGTTGGAAAGTGGGCCTGGGCTATCTTCTTCAAAGTCAGCACTGCTTCGTTCCAGTTTTTGGGATCCGGCAGGTTTCCGACATAACCGGCTATGCGTAAAATACCCTCAATGGCGATTTCGGCACCGATATCATTGAGCACAACGCCTTTCAGGACTGTGGGGCGCAACACGGCCATGATCATGGCCAAAATACCGCCGCGTGACGTTCCCACAACAATTGCATGAGCGATACCGTGCGCCGTCATGACATCAAGTGTGTCGTTAACTTCGATCAGGGGGGTATAGTTCTTGTAATTGCGGTCATAATCAGAACGGCCGCGACCGCGGTAATCCAGACACAGCACCCGGCGTTTCGGGCTTAAGTGCTCGGCAAGTTCATGGAAATCTTTTGAATTGCGCGTCAGGCCGGGCAAACACACAACCGGAGTTAAGGGGCTTAGCCGGTCACCGTAGTCGCGGGCATATAATCTGAGACCGTCTTTAGACGTGGTGAAGGTTTCCTGCCAACTATCCGCGGTGATTGTGGAGGAGAGTTCAGACCGGTTTGGTTTATTCATAAGGTCAACTTGAACTCAACAGATTACATCGTCGGTGCTGTCAACGGATACAGCAATACAACCGTTGGCGCTTGCGCGTGAACGCACCGGGATTTTGGCGACAGGTGAGAAGCGGGCCAAATCAGCGGTCATGGTAAATTTACTGCCGCCATTAAGAGCGGAGCGATACACATGCATGTTCTCCATAACGCGTTTGACATAATTGCGGGTTTCGTTGAAGGGAATGCTTTCAACCCAGTCAATCGGATCAATGGCACCGGTTCGGGGATCGCCAAATTTCTTGTTCCATTCATTGACCCGGCCACCACCAGCGTTATAGGCGGCAATCAGCATAATGTATGAGCCGCTGAAGCGGTAAATCAGATCACCAATGTGGGCCGTGCCCAACATGAGATTGTAGGAGGGGTCGTAAAGGCGCTTGCGGTTGTATCTCTGGCTATGTTTCTTCGCGGTAATTTTCGCGGTTCCGGGCATCATCTGCATAAGCCCCTGAGCCCCAACAGGAGAGCGTGCCGCACCGTTAAATTCACTTTCCTGGCGGATTATGGCGTGAACCAGTGCCATTTCAACCGGCCTGCCGATCTTCTTCAGGCGCGGCAAAACGTTGGTGGGATATTGCAAGCGGCCGAAATCATAACCGTGAACGCTGTTTGCGCGTTTGGCGACACGCAAAGCCACATGGGGCAGGCCATAACTTGTTGCCAGTGCTGAAAGTGCGGCGAGATCACCGGGCTTTTTCATGGCATAGGGCAATTGGCTGAAAAAACTGTTGCCCCATGAGGTGAAGCCCAGCTTGTTCAAATACATGAGAGCGCGAACGGAATTATAAGACTTAAGACGACCCAGGGCTGTGGGCTGGGTGCTGCCTAAAGAAATCGGCATCGGGCTGCGCCCCAGCGCATCAAGGGCAAGCTGGCCATAATAGGTTCGCGGTCTTGATGCCGAGCGCTCAAGATACTTATTGGCAAGCGCCTTGTTACCTCTGGCTTTATAGGTGCGTGAAAGCCAGTATGCCGCGGAAGATTTGCTGCGCGGACCATCAGCGGCTTTTTCCAGCCTTTTGAAATGAATGAGGGCTATGCTGGTTTTTTTAAGATATCTAAGAGCAATCCAGCCGGACATGAATTCAGCATCTATATAATCATTGATGTATCTGGATTTGAGGGGCAGTCCA
The DNA here is from genome assembly GCA_964549055.1 of uncultured Hyphomicrobiales bacterium. GTDB lineage: Bacteria > Pseudomonadota > Alphaproteobacteria > Rhizobiales > JAJFHR01 > JAJFHR01. Next base: position 1,779 of record CAZJUF010000290.1, read on the forward strand.
TGTGCCGAGGTCAGGCGATAGGCTTCCCCTTTGGCACCGGCGGCGAGTGCCTCGCGGGCCAATAGCCGCCGTTCTATCCACCATCTTTTAAGATTGCCGCGTGATTTTGGTGCTTTGGCAATCAGGCGCCGGGCCTCAACAATTTTCTTCTTTAACCGAAGGCCGCGTACCCGGGCATAGAGCAAAGACGTATCGTTGCGCAACTTTGCCGGTACAGCTGAGTATGCCTTGCGGGCTTTTCTCGATTTGCTGAGGTAGGCTTGAGCAGCCTTTACCATTTTAACATAGCTTGATCCCAGACGGGCGGCATTTCGCCGGGCTGCTTTTAATTTGCGGGCATAGATGTAAAACTGTATGCGCGCACGCAGATCAGCATGGCTCAACAGTTTGCGGAATTCCTTGTAAGCTGCGCGTTCCTGACTTTTACCCATTTTGTTTTCGCGCCATGCATCACGTACCCACCGGCGTGCCTTTGATTTGTTGCCAGTGGTCAGGTAAGCCCGGGCCAAAGCCAGCTTTCCCTCGGCGGTTTTAGGCTTTTGGAAGCGAAAATATCTGAAAACGACTTTAGGTGAGGGGCGGGTTTTAAACAGGGATTGTTCTGCCCGGGTACGCATAATCGATTTGCGTGGCCATTCGGGATTTGATTTTATGAATTGCGAGATTCGTTCGGGGCCAGCTTCAAGTTTGGGCGACAATACATAGAGCCACTCAATCAACATCCGGGCGGCCGGGTCCGGCAGGTTTTCGCTTTCCTTAAATGCTGAGGTAAACTGGTCATTGACAGCAAAGCGTATGGCGCGGTCGAGCAATTTGAGTTGCGAACTCGATAAAGATCCCGACGACGATGCCAAAACAATAGCTGGCCGCCGTTTAATATTGACAGGAGCGCTGATCTTGATGCTGGCAGTAAAATCGTTAGGCCGGGGCGATGGCAGGGGGATTTTGCTTTGAAGGGTGTTGGCGCTGAGAGGTTCTGCAATCAGCAGGCCAAAAATTGCGATAAAAGCTGACAGGGTTTTCAAGGTGCGATGGGGAAGGGAAACCTTAAATGATCGCAATTGAAAATCCTCCATTTTCTGCAAAAAACAATACTCGCGAGTCGGTATGTCGAAGCATGTAATCTTTCTAGCAAACCCCAGCCAGTAAAGAGTTAATATGTCATCAAAAAGTCCATTCCGGGATAAGTGGGGACGAATGGGTGTCGAAACAACAGGTAGTACGTTTGAACCGTTTGGGGTTTTGGCCGTGTTGGCATGGAATTTTAAGACAAACGTTGTTGCAGTCGCACCACCTTGGCGCTAGGTTAGCTGCGATTTCGACAAAAGCATTCGAGAAATTATCAATAAAACGGTTTAAGTTTGGAGTTAGAGAAATGACCATCGACAGGATTAAAGGATCAATACCCGCCCTTATCACGCCCATGAGCAACGGAAGTATTGATGAAAAAGCACTCAAATCTTTTGTCGACTGGCAGATAAAACAAGGCTCCAACGCACTTGTGCCCGTGGGTACTACCGGTGAAAGCCCGACATTGAGCCATGAGGAACATATGGCGGTGGTTGATATAACCATTGAAGTGGCTGACGGCCGGGTTCCGGTTATTGCCGGGGCGGGTTCAAACAATACCACCGAAGCCATTATGCTGGCGAGACACGCAGTCAAGGCTGGAGCCGATGCAATTCTGGTGGTAACGCCTTATTATAACAAACCCACTCAGGAAGGGCTTTATCAGCATTTTAAGGCCATTCATGACAGTGCTGATATTCCGCTGTTCATTTATAATATTCCCGGTCGCAGCATCGTTGACATGTCGGTTGAGACCATGGCGCGCTTGTATGAGCTTAAAAACGTTGTCGGCGTTAAAGACGCAACAGCTGATATGTCGCGGGTGAGCCAGCAGCGCCAGGCCATGGGCGAAGATTTCATTCAGCTGTCGGGTGAAGATGCAACGGCTCTGGGCTTTAACGCTCATGGCGGCAGGGGTTGTATTTCAGTGACGACCAATGTGGCACCGGCTCTTTGCCGGGAGTTTCAAGATGCGTGTTTAAGTGGAGATTTTGCCGCCGCACTGAAAGTGCAAGACCGGCTTATGCCTTTGCATGATGCTATGTTTGTGGAAGCAAGTCCGGGGCCGGTGAAATATGCAGCTTCGTTATTGGGTCTGTGCAGTGAGGAAACGCGCCTGCCGCTGGTTCCTGTGGTAGATAGCACCAAAACCCAGGTAAAGGCTGCTTTGGTGCATGCGGGTCTGCTGAATTAAGGGCTGGCATCAGGAAACACCATGGCAACCAAAAGAGGCCACAAGGCTAAATCCGCCGGCCAAAAAGTAATCGTGGCCAACCGCAAGGCACGCCACGATTACATGATAGAAGATGTGTTTGAAGCCGGCATCATGCTGGTGGGCACCGA
>CAZJUF010000291.1:0-4176 GCA_964549055.1 uncultured Hyphomicrobiales bacterium
CTAACCCATTGTTTTTATTGGCTGGGGACCCAGGATTCGAACCTGGACTTACGGAGTCAGAGTCCGGCGTCCTACCATTAGACAAGTCCCCAATTGGATATGCTGAAAAAGCTTTACGGTTCATACTCTTAGGGATTTTCCATGTCAATAAAAAACAATGGATACCCTTAGACTAAATTGAAGTCCTGAAGCCCGGACCATACCAGATCTCCGGCAACCATCACGATAATGGCCAGACCGATGTAGCCCAGCCAGTAAAAGCGATCGAGAAGTTTGGCTATCCAGGTGGCGCCCACTGCCATGATGGCAACCGACAGGACTAACCCAAAAACCAGAACTTCGAGGTTACCGCGTGAAATGCCTGCAACCGCTATAACGTTGTCCAGCGACATGGAAACATCCGCTACAATGATGTTAAACATGGCTTTGCGCATGGTCATCGTACCAGCCAGTTCTTCAGCCCCGGGGTCGGCACAATCGTCAACGATGGCTCCGGTTTGCGGTTGGTTTTCACGGAGATCACTCCACAACCGCCAACACACCCAGAACAGCAAAAGGCCGCCAATCAGCTCCAGACCTTTGATCTGCAGCAGGTAGAAGGCAAACATGGAAAACAGGATACGGAAGACAACGGCAGCGCCAATGCCATAAAGAATTGCACGCTTGCGGAATTTCAGAGGAACGGCACAGGCCGCCATGCCGATAATTATGGCATTATCGCCCGAGAGGATAATGTCGATCATAATGACCATCGACACTTTCCCTGGCTCAAAATTGGCCAATAACATCCAGTCCGGCATACAAGTCCTGCAACAGTAATTTGGCTGCCAGGCAACATGCAGCCCCCCAAAACCCATCTATTTGAAATTGGGCGTCAGTTCACCCTAATGTCATTATTGTGACGTTAAAATACAAGATACAAAATATGATTTAATGAAAAATTATTTGAGGCAAAAATCTTGGCTGATTTCTATTCCATGAGAGCGTTTGCTTTTGTTCGGATCATATCAGGCAGGCTGGCCGGGCGACGCCTGTCAAGATCAAGGTGAACGCCAGATTGCGTCAATGTGGCGAGCAATTGACCGGTGCCAATATTCCACAGACCATGGGCAAAGCCCAGTGATGTGCCGCCAACTTTGGTGATTTGACTTCTGATTTCCACCATATCTCCGGGGCCTGGTGCAGGCTCATGGAAGGTGAAACGAAACTCCATGGTGGAAAAGCCAATTCTGTTTTCACGCATATAGCTGGGTGTCATGCCAATCAGCATTTGAGACTGAACGCTGGCGTCCGAAAACAGATGCACAATGCCCTCAACACTCAATTTTCCCTGAAGATCAAGCGGGGCTGTTGACACCACATCAGCTGCTGTTATTGACCAGTTTGATGATGGTACTGGTGTTTCCTGCTCGCGTTTTTCAGGAGCCTGCCAATCTACCTTTGACGCTTCTTTTTTAGCAGCACAATCCAGGGTCATTTCAATCAGGGTGCATTCATCGCCACTGTCAGCGTTGATGATACGGTGGCCGAGAACGAGACTGTCTGATTTTGCATCGATCACTCCGCTTTTGATGAAATAGGTATCCCCTTTTCGAAGTTCCTTTAAAAAGCGGGTATAAATGTGTGTGACCACAGGAAAATCATGGTCGAATGGATGAATGCCCAACTCATGCAAGAGGCGCAACTGGGCGGCTGCCGCACTTTTGAAATAATAGGCCACGGTAAAATGTTCGACGTGATCACATTCCCACGCCTTTACCGTTCCGCGGTAACTTTCCAGATATTCGGTCATTAATTCTCGCTGTATGTTTCAGTTAAAAATCCGCTGAGGGCAAATCAAGGCTGTTTTCACGCGCACATTCCCGGGCCACTTCATAGCCCGCATCCACATGGCGCATGACGCCGGTTGCCGGGTCATTCCACAAAACGCGGGCCAGACGCTCGTCAGCCTCTTTGGTGCCATCGGCGACAATCACCATGCCGGAATGTTGTGAATAGCCCATGCCAACGCCACCGCCATGATGCAGGGAAACCCAGGTGGCCCCGCTGGCGCAATTGAGCAGGGCATTGAGAAGTGGCCAGTCAGACACGGTGTCCGAGCCATCTTTCATGGCCTCGGTCTCGCGGTTGGGACTGGCAACGGAGCCCGAATCAAGATGATCACGGCCAATAACGATGGGGGCATCGAGTTCGCCGTCACGAACCATCTGGTTAAACGCCAGACCAAGCTTGTCACGAAGCCCCAGGCCAACCCAGCAGATGCGGGCGGGCAAGCCCTGAAACTGGATGCGTTCACGCGCCATATCGAGCCAGTTGTGCAAGTGCTTGTCATCAGGAATGAGTTCCTTGACCCGTTGGTCGGTTTTGTAAATATCTTCCGGGTTACCGCTCAAGGCTGCCCAGCGAAAAGGTCCGATGCCGCGACAAAACAACGGCCTGATGTATTCGGGAACAAAACCGGGAAAATCAAAGGCATTTTCCACGCCTTCGTCTTTTGCCACCTGGCGGATATTATTGCCGTAATCAACAACCACACTGCCCGCAGCCTGAAAATCAAGCATGGCTTTGACATGGATTGCCATCGATTTTTTGGCCTCCAGGGCGACACCGTCAGGATCATTCGCGCGCCTGTCCTCCCATTCGTCAATGCTCCACCCGACCGGCAAATATCCGTTGGCTGGATCATGCGCCGAGGTCTGGTCGGTTACCACATCAGGTTTGATGCCTGACGCCACCATTTCAGGCAGGATTTCAGCCGCATTGCCACACAGGCCGATGGAGGTGGCGTTACCCTTCAAGTGCGCTTCTTCTATCATCCGCAAAGCTTCGTCTAAATTCTCAGCTTGGGCATCGAGGTATCCGGTTTTAAGGCGCATTTCGATGCGGCTGGGCTGACACTCTATGGCCAGCATCGAGGCACCGGCCATGGTCACTGCCAGCGGCTGTGCACCGCCCATCCCCCCCAGTCCAGCGGTGAGTATCCAGCGACCTTTCATGGAACCGGCAAAATGGCGGCGACCTATTTCAACGAACGTTTCATAGGTGCCCTGCACTATTCCCTGAGAGCCGATATATATCCAGGAACCCGCCGTCATCTGGCCGTACATCATCAGGCCCTTGCGATCGAGTTCATTGAAATGCTCCCAGGTCGCCCATTTGGGTACGATGTTGGAATTGGCAATGAGCACACGCGGGGCATTTTCATGGGTTTCAAATACGCCGACCGGCTTGCCGGACTGCACCAGCAACGTCTGATTGTTCTCAAGATTGATCAAAGCCTTTTGGATACGCTCAAAACTTGGCCAGTCACGTGCAGCGCGGCCAATGCCACCGTAGACCACGAGTTCTTCGGGGCGTTCTGCCACTTCGGGATCCAGATTATTCATCAACATGCGCAAAGGTGCTTCGGTAAGCCAGCTTTTGGCGCTTAATTTTGTCCCCCGGGGGCTGCGGATAACCCGCGTATTATCCAATCTTGATGACATATCAATTTTCACCTTTCGTCAAAACTATCTGACCGTCCTTGAACACTGTATGGCAGGGATTTTTGCCCAAAGAATAAACCAGATCAACCTCAGCTTCTGCCTGCCAGATAACCAGATCGGCTTTATTGCCAACAGCTATGACACCGCGATCTTCCAGCCTGAGAGCCTTTGCTGCATTGACTGTTACACCCAACAAAGCCTCTTGTGGCGTCAATCCAAATAATACGCAAACCATGTTCATGGTGGCCAGCAGGGACAAAAGCGGAGAGCTGCCCGGATTGTGATCTGTTGCAACGGCAATAGGGATGCCGGCATCGCGCAAAGCCTGAACCGGTGGTTTTTGGCTTTCGTTGAGATAATAAAAAGCCCCCGGCAGCAACGTTGCCACGGTGCCTGAGGCAGCTATGGCATCAACGCCTTTTTGGTCAAGGTATTCGATGTGGTCAACCGACATGGCACCGTAGCGCGCCGCCAGTGCTGCCCCGCCGAGGTTGGATAATTGTTCCGCATGCAGTTTAACCGGAAGACCGTGTAAGGCTGCAGCCTTGAACACACGCGTCATCTGGTCGCACGAAAAAGCGATGCCTTCGCAAAAGCCATCGACTGCATCGGCCAGACCTTGTGCGGCTACCGCAGGCAGCATATCGTTACACACATGGTCAATATACTCATCGCTGCGACCGGCATATTC
>CAZJUF010000292.1:0-4168 GCA_964549055.1 uncultured Hyphomicrobiales bacterium
CGTACCATTTCGTCATTAAGATTATTGCGCAGGTCATCGTCAAACCCGCGCAAAACCTGCTCGCCGCGATAAAGCTGGGTAACTTGCACGCCAAGGCCTGCAAAAATACCGGCAAATTCAACTGCGATATAACCGCCCCCGACAATCACCATGTTCTGCGGCAGTGATGGCAAATGAAAGGCCTCGTTGGAGGTGATGGTAAATTCGTGTCCGGGAAATTCCGGCACGAAGGGGGCACCGCCGGTGGCAATCAGGATGGTGCGGGCGGTGACTTCAATATCCTCATTGAGTAGATAGACCGTATGAGGTCCGCGCACGACGGCACGGGTTTCGAGAATTTGAACGTCAGAAGCATTGAGATTTTTTATGTAAATGCTGTTGAGGCGGTCGATTTCCTTATCTTTGTTGGCAATCAGTGTGGCCCAGTCAAAGGTGGGTTTTTCTCCCGACCAGCCATAGTTTTCCGCATCGGAGAAATCCTTGCCATAGCGGCTGGCATAGACGAATAATTTCTTTGGCACGCAGCCTCTGATGACGCAGGTGCCGCCAACGCGATATTCTTCGGCAATGACAACTTTTGCGCCGGTGTTTGCGGCCACGCGAGCGGCACGAACACCGCCGGAGCCCGCACCAATGACAAAGAGATCGTAATCAAATTCCGACATAATCTTTAATTCCCCAAAACCAGCTAGCGCTGCAGTTTAAAAGCACCGTCACTGTTGCCAATTAAAACGACACTTGCAATGTCGATGAACAAGCCATGTTCGACCACACCGGGAATGGCATTGAGTGCTATTGCCAGTTGCCTTGGACTTTTTAGTGCTTCGAAATGACAATCGTAGATATGGTTGCCGCTATCGGTAATAAAAGGTGTGCCGTCATCACTTTTTCGTAATTCAATGCGCCCCTTCATACCCAGTTGATCTGCGACCTGCTCGATTGCGATAATGGTAGATGCTTCACCAAAAGGGATAACTTCAACCGGCAACGGAAATTTGCCCAGCACGTCAACGTGTTTGCTGTCGTCGGTGATAACCACCATGGTGTGCGAAGCTTTTGCGACAATCTTCTCGCGCAACAACGCCCCGCCCCCGCCTTTTATCAAAATCAGCTCATCGTCAAACTCATCAGCACCATCAACTGTCAGATCAAGTTGCGGGCATTGCTCAAGCGTTGTCAGGGCAATGCCCAAAGAGTGGGCCAAATCATGGCTGGCAACAGAGGTTGGCACGCACACAACATCAAGACCCTGTTTGACCTGCTCGCCCACCAGTTCAATAAAAATATTGGCGGTGGAGCCTGTACCCAGACCCAGCTTCATACCGGGTTTGACATACTCCATCGCCAATGCGCAGGCATTTTTCTTTTTGTCGTCAGCGTTCATTTATTTATTAATTCCACCCATGAAGATGAATTTCATATCGACAAAATCTTCGATACCGTGATGTGAGCCTTCGCGGCCAAGACCTGATTCCTTTACGCCGCCAAACGGTGCCACTTCATTGGAGAAGATACCTTCGTTGATGCTGACAATGCCGGTTTCAAGTTCTTCGGCCACGCGCCAGCAACGGCCAACGTCGCGGGAATAAAAATATGCCGCGAGACCAAAAGGCGTATCATTGGCCAGGGCCACCACTTCATCCTCGGTTGAAAACCTGAACAAGGGTGCCACCGGTCCAAAAGTTTCTTCGGTTGTAAACAACATATCATTGGAGACATCGGTTAAAACCGTGGGCTCAAAGAAGGTGCCGCCGAGTTGATGGCGCTTGCCGCCGGTCAGCACTTTTGCCCCCTTGGCGACAGCATCTTTCACATGGGCTTCAGCTTTGGCAATGCCGGGCTCGTTGATCAACGGGCCGATGATAACCCCGTCTTCGCTGCCGATGCCGACTTTGAACTTTGCTACCTTAGCTGCCAGTTTTTGTGCAAACTCATCGTAAATTCCATCTTGAACATAGATGCGGTTGGCACAGACGCAAGTCTGACCGGCGTTCCTGAATTTGGAGCCGATGGCCCCTTCGACCGCGGCATCAACGTCGGCATCATCAAAAACAATAAACGGCGCATTGCCGCCCAGTTCCATGCCGCATTTTTTGACCGTTGAAGCACTTTGCTGCATCAGCAATTTACCGACAGCGGTTGAACCGGTGAAGGTTAGCCCGCGCACCAGAGGGTTTGAGGTCAGTTCAGGACCGATTTTCAAGGCATCGCCGGTAATGATATTTAAAACTCCGGCAGGAAGGCCTGCACGCTCACCCAACTCAGCCAGTGCCAGAGCGGACAGAGGCGTATCGGGAGCGGGCTTGCACACTACCGTGCAGCCAGCAGCCAACGCCGGGCAAACTTTGCGCGTGATCATGGCAAGCGGAAAATTCCATGGGGTAATGGCGGCAATAACACCAATCGGCTGTTTGATAACGACGATACGGCCATCGGCGCGGTGGGTGGGAATGGTCTCACCATAAATGCGCTTGGCTTCTTCGGCGTAGAATTCTGCAAAGGAGGCACCATAAGCGACTTCGCCCTTGGCCTCGGTCAAAGGCTTGCCTTGTTCCCGCGTCATGATCATGGCCAGATCATCACTGTGTTCAATCATAAGATCAAACCAGCGTCGCAAAATTATCGCACGCTCCTTGGCCGTGGTCTTGCGCCAGGATTTAAAGGCAACATTGGCGTCTTCGATCGCCTGTCTGGTTTCAGCGCCGCCCATGTTGGGGACTTTGGCGAGTTCTTCACCGGTTGCCGGATCGAGAACCGGCACCTCAGGCGTGCCCGCCCACTGGCCGTTGAGATAGCATTTTTCGCGCAAAAGCGAGCTGTCGTTAAGCTGCATAATTTGACCTCTACAAGAATAGATTGAATTGGGCCTTGACCCTCAGGTTGAGCCCATGGATATTGCCGATTGTCTTATCATGCAACACAACTTGAAACCAAGCAAGATTGTCGGAGAACATATGCAAAAACTGAAAAATGCCGCGATCCTGTTTGATCTCGATGGCACACTTATGGATACAGCGCCTGATCTGGCCGCTTCGATGAACTTTGTCTTGCAGCAAAACGGTCGCCGTGAAGTTCCAGCCGAAGATGTGCGCAATATGGTAGGCCGTGGCGCCCGGGTATTGATTGAACGAGGCATGGCGGTAACCGGTGAACCGGCAACCGAGCCAGAACTGGACCAGCTGTTTGACCAGTTTCTGGATTACTACCTGGATCATATTGCCGATCATAGTGTGGTGTTTCCAGCGGTTGAAGATACCTTGAAAAAGCTCAAAGATGCCGGAGCTATTCTCGCCGTCTGCACCAACAAGCCGGAAGGCGCATCGATAAAGCTTTTGAAAGAATTCGATCTTGATGGCTATTTCAGCGCCATTGTCGGCGGCGATAGTCTCCCGATGAGAAAACCCGAACCCGGTCACATTCTTGGCACCATCGAAAAAATGGGCGGCGTGGCCACCGCTGCCGTCATGGTCGGCGATAGCGCCAATGATATTGACGCAGCAATAGCAGCGGGTATCCCGGTAATTGGCGTACCCTTCGGCTATACGCCCATACCCATCCATGACCTTGGCGCCAATGTGGTGGTCGATCATTTCGATGACATGATTGAGGCTTTGGTGGAACTGCTTTAGGCTCGCTCAGTCACCACCACATTTTGCTCAATTAGCGCATCTATCTCAGCTTCGCTATAGCCTGCATTTTGCAGTATTTCGCGGGCATGTTCGCTGAACCGGGGCGGTATGCATTGCATTTCACCCGGCGTTCTTTGCAGTTTTACCGGGTTGCCAAATCCGGTGTATCCGTCTTTTTTAATCGCCATGTCACGGTGGGCGGCAAGATCGGACGACATGACTTCTTCGGTATCAAGAAGTGGTCCACAGGCGACACCGGCTTTCGACAGTTCCATGGAAAGCTCATGTCCATCTACACCGGCCAGGAGTTTTTCGAGTATGTCGAACAGGATGTCCTTGTTTTTCAGGCGGTCGGAGTTTTCCTTGAAGCGTGGATCATCAAGCAATTCTTCGCAGTTCAGATTTTCGCACAGGAATTTAAACGCCCTGTTGTTGCCAGCGCCCAAGAAAATCTCGCAGGTTTTGGTCTGGAACTTGTCATATGGTGCGAGATTTGGATGAGAGTTGCCGGTAAGCCCGGGGACTTCATCGGATATGGC
>CAZJUF010000293.1:0-4166 GCA_964549055.1 uncultured Hyphomicrobiales bacterium
GTGTCCATCTTCGCCATGAAATAAAAGAACTTCAGGCCAATCTGGGTATCACCACTATTATGGTGACACATGATCAGGAAGAAGCGCTGACCATGGCGGACCGGATTGTGGTAATGAACCATGGCATTATCGATCAGGTTGGCACGCCAATTGAAATCTATACCGAACCTGCGACCGCTTTCGTCGCTGATTTTATCGGTAAAATGAATTTTCTGCCCGGGCAGGTGGCCAAAGGCGGCAACGTCAAAATTGGCGATATTTCATTGACGGCAGATACGTTAAGATATGCTCAGGGCGATGAAGTCACCGTTGCTGTCAGGCCCGAAAACATTGTTGTTCTCGAAGGCACGGACAAGCCCGAGAACACTGTTCCGGTAGTGGTGAAAGCGATGGAGTTTCTGGGGTCTTTTTATCGCGCCACGTTAATTTCACGCCAGATGGGCGATGTTGAATTTGGTGCCGATTTCTCCATTAACATGACACGCCGAACCAATATAAAACTCGGTGACGAAGTTAAGATCATTCTGCCATCAGACCGTATTCTGGTGTATCCTAAGGGTGCACAAAATGGCTGATATCAGTAGTAATTCCAGCCAGACACTCCCCATCGTCAAGCAGAAAATCGGTCGCGACGACTGGACCATGCGCGCCTTTATGGTGGTGATCGCAATCTACCTCGTGGTCGCCCTGGCGCTGCCGTTGTATGTCATGATGTCGAAGTCATTTGAGACCTACCGCTTTGAACTGGACCGCTTTGAACTGCAAGTTGACAAGGGCGATGGCTGGGGTGACGTCACCACGGTTGCTGCCCTGAACCGACAGGTAAATGCAATCGGTGTCGATGAATTGCCCACCAGCTCCGATGGCCGTTTGGGGATCACCAAGCTATTCCCGGATTTCAGTTTTCGCTCAAAAACCAACTATCGCCTGCGCAATATTGCCGGATCCGATGCAGTTTTTCTGATTGGCAGTGAACGTGTTGCGCATAATGACTGGGTGAAACTGTCCAGCAACGACTTCCGGCGCGTGGTGTTGCGTCCATCGCCCTCAACCGGTTTTGCTAATTTTCGCACATACTTCTCTACACCGGCACTGTTTAATTCGGTTTATAATTCGTTGGCCATCGCCTTTATCGTGACGATCATAACCGTAAGTCTGGCCTTTGCCTTCGCTTATGCGCTCAATCGCAGCTGCATGCGCTATAAAGGCGTGTTCAGATTAATCGCCATGGCACCGCTTCTCGTACCTTCTTTGCTGCCCGGCATCGCGCTCGTCTATCTGTTCGGCAATCAGGGTATGCTCAAGGAGTTGATGTTCGGCTATTCGATCTATGGGCCCATCGGCATCATCATAGGCTCGGTGTTTTTCACCTTTCCCCACGCCATGATTATCATCAACACGTCTTTGGCCCTGTCGGACGCGAGGCTCTATGAAGCCGCCACTTCACTGCGCACCCCAAGGTTCAAGATTTTCCGCCTCATCACCATCCCCGGTGCGCGTTACGGCCTGATTTCAGCAGCCTTTGTTGTCTTTAATCTGGTTATCACTGACTTCGGCCTGCCCAAAGTCATCGGCGGTCAGTTCAATGTTCTCGCCGTTGATATCTACAAACAGGTCATCGGCCAGCAGAATTTTCAGATGGGCGCAGTTGTCTCGGTAGTATTGCTTATCCCCGCCCTCATAGCCTTTTCGGTCGATCGCTATATACAAAAGAAACAGGTCGCACTTTTAAGTTCGCGCTCGGTCACTTACCAGCCCTCACCAAGTAAGGTTTTCGACCGCCAGATGTTTGCATATTGCACCGTGATCAGCTTGATCATCGTCACCATACTTGCCGTTTGTCAGTATGCAGCGTTAATCAAGTTCTGGCCTTATGATCTCAGCTTGTCCCTGTCCAACTATGCCTTTGATCTGATGGACGGAGGTGGTTGGGATTCTTATCGCAACTCGATAAAACTGGCGCTGTTAACGGCCATGTTCGGTACTATCGTTGTTTTCACCGGCGCCTATATGGTTGAAAAGGCCCGTGGGTTTGAAAATGGCAGGACAGTCTTTCAACTGCTGGCAATGATGCCCATGGCGATCCCCGGCATGGTGTTGGGACTGGCCTATATTTTCTTTTTCAACAATCCCGCCAACCCGTTCAATTTCATCTACGCCACCATGGCAATTCTGGTGGTGAGTACGGTTACCCATTTTTATACAGTGTCGCATCTGACCGCCGTAACCGCGCTTAAACAGATGGACAATGAATTTGAATCTGTCGGTGCCTCACTCAAACAGCCGTTTTACAAAGTGATGGGCCTGGTAACAGTGCCGGTGTGTCTGCCAGCCATTCTCGACATCTGGATGTACCTGTTCGTCAATGCCATGACTACGGTATCCGCTGTGGTCTTCCTCTATAGCTCCGATACCACGCTCGCGTCAGTCGCTGTTCTCAACATGGATGATGCCGGCGACGTTGCCCCGGCAGCCGCCATGGGCATGATGATCTTCTACACCAATGTAGGAGCGCGCATTCTGCACGCCGGATTATCCCGCCTGCTCCTCAAAAAGACTCAAGCCTGGCGAATGCGATAGGCATAAGCGAAAAACCGATCTACCTCCCTCGCCACAAGAGCGGAGAAGCTCAAGGCCGGAACGGTGAGGTTGGTTTCGACCACCATCAGCAACAAGCGTCTGCAAACGCCGAAATTGACCACATCGGCAGTAATATCACAGGGTGATGTTACTGGGGAAATACCCTGATTTTCGCGCGAATCAGGCTCGACAGGCATTCATGGTTAATGTAATGATAACAATTGAGTCCCTGACAGAATCCGATGGCTTCACCTACCAATGCCTGTCAGGCTCTCAAAATGCCGGGGACAGGATTGGGGAAAATCCACATGTTGAATATCCTTTTGCACGGTGGACGATTGACCAAATATAAGGGGAAAACTGCGAGTTTTGCGCCCGGTCCCGGAATTTCCAGTCCCGGTGTTGCCACCAATTCAGCCCCTGCGACCGTACTGGAGCGCATGGCCTCTGCCTTGGGTTCATCAGTATCAGCGCGCACACTTGGCTCTGTCGGACTTGCGGCCGGACTGATGCTTTTGCCTGGTGCCGCCCACGCCGCTCCGGACGCCTGTACCGTTGACGGCAATGCGGTAACCTGCACCGGTGACCAGTCGGCGGGGATCGCCAGCGGCGCTGATTTTGCCGTGCCGCCGATTGACACCCTCAACGTCAACAACCTGATCCTGGACATTGCCCCGGCGGCTGGTGTTGACGGCATAAGTTTTACCAGTGTCGGCGATATTACCATTAACGGCGATACCGGCGTATTTGCCATCACGACGACCGGCAACGACGCCGAGGGGATTTTCGCACTTACCACTAGCGGCGGCAATGTCACGGTGACCCAGACCGGCAACTTGATAACGTCGGCAGCTGGGATTGTGGCACGCGTCGACGGCGGTAGCGGCAATATCACGGTGACCCAGACCGGCAACATCACGACTGCGAACATTTTTGCCGACGGGATTAGCGCAACTACCACCGGCGGCGGCAATATCACGGTGATCCAGACCGGCACCGTCATAACGCAGGGCTTCGGTGCCGACGGGATTGACGCAAGGGCCACCAATGGCGGCAATGTCACGGTGATCCAGACCGGCACCATCACGACAGCGGGCAGCTTTGCCGAGGGGTTTGACGTATTTGCCGACGGTGGAGCCGGCACGATTAACATCACGACGAACAGCACCGTTGTGGCTGCCGGTTCTACGGGTATCCTGGTCGATAATCGTGGCACCGGTGCTACCAACATTACCACGGCAGGGGTTGTGAGCGGAACAACCGGCATTGAAATTTTGACCCGCACCAACAATTCGCCAACCACAATCAACAACTCCGCCACCATTACCGGCACCGGTGGTGTTGCCATTAACTTCCGCGGCATTGGCAATGACACGCTCAACCTTGTTAGCGGTTCTGTAATCAACGGCACCATTGATTTTGGTAACGGCAATGCCAATGATGTTGATACGCTCAATGTCGCTCCCGGGGTCAATGCGGAATTGACCTTTGCTGATGCCGGTGGTGTTGGTCAGGGCGACACAGCGCTTTTAAGCGCGCCGGAAAACACCAGCTCCAATGTGGTGCTGATCAATGGCGGCACTCAG
>CAZJUF010000294.1:0-4151 GCA_964549055.1 uncultured Hyphomicrobiales bacterium
GCGAGTGCAGGCTGCGCGCCGCTTGAGCGCCACTAAAAAGCGCCTTGACTAACTCGTCCGGGTGCCACAAAGACAGATTAACCGTATAGCACCGGGACGAGCGAAGCGTTGGACTAACGAGCAAGGCGAGTGCAGGCTGCGCGCCGCTTGAGCGCCACTAAAAAGCGCCTTGACTAACTCAAGGCCGCAACACCACCCGTCCGGTGATCTTGCCTGCACGCAAATCATCCAGCGTTGCCGAGGCCTGATCCAGGGGTCTGGTTTCGATGGGGATGGGGGAGATCGCTCCTGATTGCACCAGCGCGATCATCTCACGCGCATCCTCCAGAGAACCGACAAAAGTACCGATGATCGAAATTGCCCTGAGCGGGAACATGGGAATTGGTATTTTGAATTCGCCGCCAATTAATCCGGCAACGACCACCCGTCCGCCTTTGGTGAGGCATCCTTGAGCAAAATCGAGCGAGGTTTCAGCGCCGACAAAATCCACCGCCGCCTGCGCGCCTCCGGTCATTTTATAAAATGCGCGGCGAGCTTGCTTGTCGCTGGGATCAAAACATTCCAGTGCACCGGCTTTGACACCTTGTTTGCGCTTGTCGGCATCAATGTCGCAGGCGAAAATCGGACCGTCAAACATCGATTTTGCAAACTGCAAAGCCATCATGCCAACGCCACCCAGGCCCATTATCATCAATGCTTCATCCTTGCCAAGGGGCGCGGCTTTTTTCAATGCACTGTAGGCGGTCAGCCCGGAGCACATGTAAGGTCCGGCCAATTCGGGCGAAATTCCGCTGTAATCGAGAAGGTAACGTGGATGTGGCACCACAACATAATCGCTAAACCCGCCATCGACATTGAGGCCGAGATGATGGGTTTTCTTGCACAGATGTTCCTGTCCCGCTTTGCATACGGCACAAGCATGACACCCGATCCAGGGATAAACGATGCGCTTTTGGCCTATTGTAACCCCTTGGGCTTGTGGGCCAAAACCCGCAATCTCGCCTTCAATCTCGTGACCGAGCGTAAACGGCAGATCCCGACCCGGCCTGACATCGAGCTGTTTGTCATTTCCCAGGTCAAAATAACCGTCCTGCAGGTGAATGTCAGAATGACAGACGCCACAATGGTGCACCCGTATTAAAACCTCTGTACCCTTGGGCCTGGGGGTTTGTGCGGTGGTCTCAGCCAGCGCCGCTCCATACTCAACAATCGATTGCCGCTTCATACAACGTAATCCTTCCCGACATTCGTCAGGCTCTAGCCATCCTCAAAGGGATATCTTTAAATGTGTGGTCGGTTGAGGTCAATCGTCGTCGTCGTCAAGACCGGCAGGCAGCTTATGGGCTATGCCTTTATGGCACTCAATACATGTTTTTTCTTGCTTGAAAGCCACTTGCATTTTTTCAGCCGCGCGGCGTCCCTGTTTTTTAAACGACATCGATTCATAGCTGTGGCAGTTTCGACATTCGCGAGAATCACTTGCCTTCATTGATGCCCAGACACGCTCGGCCAGTACCAGCCGCTTGGCTTCGAATTTTTCGGGTGTATTAATTGTCCCCAGCACCTTGTAATACAACTCGCGCGTGGCTTGTACTTTTCGGATTAATTTTGGCGTCCATGCTTTGGGAACATGGCAATCAGAACAGCTGGCGCGTACCCCCGAAGCATTTTTGAAATGCACGGTTTTCTTGTATTCCTCATACACTGTTGAGCGCATTTCATGGCATGATATGCAAAATTTGGTGGTGTTGGTAAACTCCATGGCGGTGTTGAACCCACCCCAGAAAATTATACCTGCAAGTCCACCAACCACGAATATGGTCCCCCAGGCGAAACGCTGAGTGGGTTGCCAGAACCATTTCCAGATTTTCATCATCATAATCGTAATCCTACCCGTCAAGATTATCTGCGCCGGCAAATATGCCGACGCAGTGGAGGTGAAAACTGATTATTTCTCTTTTGGCAGGGTTGCCAGATGAGCCATCACATCAACAACAACCTGTCGATCAAGGACACGTAAGGCTGGCATTTGTTCGTCAGGCTGACCATTGAGAATTTTATGCATGACTTCCCACGGGTTGCTCAACTGCTTGCCCAGGGTTTTCTTCATGTCTTTAGGCAAGTCGCCTTTAACGCCATGACACTGGGCGCACATAGTATCAAAATAGTCTCGCCCGAGTGAAGCATCTCCACCTATAACGGCCTTTGTTGAATAATCAATATACTTACGCATATCGACCTGGCCCTTGGAGACAAACAAGGCAAGATCCTGAAAGTCTTCATCTGCCATCAGGCCTGACAGCTTATGGGTGTCATCTTTGAGAACAGCAACAATTTTTGTAAGTTCTGCACCTGCCATCGCGTTGATACCCTTGATTCCGGTTTTATATGAACCAGAGCCATAAGCACCATCAACACCTCGATTGTCCCATCCGTGACAGGATTTGCAACGCCATGTGGTGTTGCCTTTTTTCTTGGTGTTTGCAGCTGGCCAGGCCGGGTGGGTCTCTTTTGGTTTTTCAGCCTTTGTCACGGCGAACCACTTGTCATAAAGCTGGGCGCCACGGACAATTGACCCTGCTTCCGATGCCATTGCCGGAAGGGGCGTCATAGCACCAAAAACAAGTGAAAGAACGAATATTAGGGAGGATCGGAAAATGAACAATCTACTCATGGTATTTCTCCATTATGAGTTGTTAGTTGTCAATTTTCCCCAGGATAAAATTTGTGGTAAAATATTCTGACACAATTTCCTTCCGCTATCCAACTCTTTCTTGACCTAACTGAAGTGCAAGTCGGCAAAACCCGGCAAGATCAACCTGTTCGGCGCGCCAGTCAGGTTCGATTTCCGCGCGTTTGAGTGTTTCCAGTGGCTTCGGAAATATGGCTTTCAGGCTGGATCGTAACATTTTGCGGCGCTGGGAGAATGCCGCCCGGGTGACAGTTTCCAGAGCACCAATTTCGGGGGCGTCGGGTGGCAGCGTTTTGGGGATGAATTCAACCAGTGTTGACGTGACCTTCGGCGGCGGCGTAAACGCTTTCGGGTTGATGTCAAAAAGGGTTTCGGTATGACAGCGAAAATTGCACAGGACACTCAACCGGCCGTAGGCTTTTTGTCCCGGTTCGGCGACAATTCTTGCGGCAACCTCTTTTTGAAACATTAACGTCATGCGCTCGAACCATGGCGGCCACGGTTCGGTTTTGAGCCAGTCTATCAACAAAGCCGTGGCCACATTGTAAGGCAGGTTGGCAATGATCACACAACGCCCGTCTATATGGTTCTGCAAAGGGGTTTTTAGCGCGTCCCCCATAAGGACTTGAAGCCTGCCAGGATAAGTATCGGAAATAGCGCTGAGCACCGGTTCAAACCGGGGATCGCTTTCAACCACGACCACCTGTTTGGCCCCCTCCATAAACAAGGCCCGTGTTAATCCACCGGGACCAGGTCCGATTTCGATAACCGTATAGCCGTCAATTTTACCGCTTGCTCGTGCGATGCGCCGGGTGAGGTTGAAGTCGAGAAGGAAATTCTGGCCAAATGACTTTTTGGCACTCAGTCCCAGCTCTGCGATAACGTCCCTTAAAGGGGGAAGGGTGTCCGCGTCGGCCATGGATCAGCCCTCGGCTTTCTGCAAATAATCCTGTCTGCAAACAGCCATCCGTGCTGCACATTTGAGCGCTTCTGCAAGGCTGCGGGTATCCGCTATCCCCTGGCCAGCGATGTCCAAAGCCGTGCCATGATCGGGCGAGGTGCGAATGAAATCGAGGCCTAAAGTAATGTTGACACCGGTATCGAACCCAAGTGTTTTAACCGGTATCAGAGCCTGATCATGATACATGCACAAGGCAACATCATAAGTTTTACGCGCACTTTCATGAAACAGTGTATCGGCGGGAAGGGGGCCGCGAATATTGAGCCCGCGGGATTTCAATGTCTCCACCGCCGGCTTGATAATCATCATATCCTCGACACCAAGCGCGCCATCTTCTCCGGCATGGGGATTTAGCCCGGCCACAACCAGCCGCGGGCGCTCCATGCCAAAGCATCTGACCAGATCGTCATGCACGATTTCAGCGGTTTGTACGATAAGTTCGCTTGTCAGGGCAGCGGGAACTTTAGCAAGTGCCATATGTATCGTCACCGGAACCGT
>CAZJUF010000295.1:0-4145 GCA_964549055.1 uncultured Hyphomicrobiales bacterium
CGGGGTGTTTTACCGTTCGATTTGACCAGATGGGCGAGAAATTCCGTGTGACCGGGGAAGGAAAAACCGCTGTCATACAGGTTTTTCTTATGAATTGGGTTGGTGACAATACCGCAAACTTCCCCACATAAAGCCAGTTGTACAGCAGTTTCGATGGCACCGGTAATGCACGGTGCAGCCAAAGGGTCAAGTACACCTGGCGATACATCACAATCCTTATCCAAAGCCAGCAGGGGCAGGGCGCGGGGGAATACATCGGCTGCTTCGGCAGGTTTTTCGACCTTGTGAAAGTCAATATCATACCCCAGTTGCTTAACGCATTTGGTCATCTGAATTTCGCTGGCAATCAGGACAAACGGTGGAATATGAGAATTTTTACGGTCCATCCACAACTTGAGAGCAAGCTCCGGGCCGATGCCGGCAGGTTCTCCCATTGTCACGGCAAGAGGTGGCAGTTGTGAATTCGGCTGCATCATGTCCGAGCCTGTCTATAGGTCTATGACCTACCGCAAATCAATAATGGCATCGCGTTTCAAATCACGCAAATATCTTTTGGAAATCAAACCAAACTGCTGACTGGCCAGTGCGGCACGAACCTGATCGCGGGTAACTTCGCGGGCAGCGACGGTTTTGTTCGAGCAGTAGGCCAGAAGCTCGATGCCCTTGCGGGTCATATTAGGCGGCAGCAGTTTTCCTGGTCCGGCTTTGCGAAGAAGTTTACGCAGGTTAGGTTTTAACTGCTTTTGCGGAATTGGGCCGATATTTTTGATCTGCACATTGTATATGCCTCTGGCAATACGCCGCGTACTTCTACACCCCTTGAAACCCTGAATGATCCTTTGCGCCTCAATCTGGCGACCCTGAATGCTGCTTTGATCCAGAGCGCCATCGAAAGGCAAATTGATTTGCTGCAGCATGAAGAACCTTTGGGCTGGACGCTTGTTTTTTTGCGCCCGCTGGAAAGCGCGGTCGATATCCTGTTCATCCAGTTCAACAAGTTTTCCAAATCTTCGGCTCAGGATTCGCCGCCATGCGAGTAACGCTTTAACCCGATTTCGCATTGTTTCAGGATTTACACCGATTTTCTTGAGCTGCTTGTTAAAGACCTCAGGAGTGGAACGTCTGCGTTCGATCATCTTTTCGATGGTTCCGTCAATTTCCTTGTCTGACACACCAATTTTGAGACGACTGGCATGTTGGCGCTGCAACTGTTCTTCGATAAGTTCGTCGAGAATTTCTTTGCGCGATCCCGATGTCTGACCCAGCAGTTTATTTAGTTTAATACGCTGACTGACATCAAATTGAGAAATCGGCTCATCATTAACGATGGCGGCAATTTTCGGGTCTGTTTGGGCAAATACCGGGCTGCTTTTGCCAGCCGTAAACCCGACACTCAAACCAAGAAGCACCAAAAATGGCAATAAACCGTATGCAGGTCGTGTTTTTGAAAGAGGAAAATTCAATTCGTGTTCTCTATTTTTCATAGTCTTTTTCAGGCGGCTTTTTTGACGGGTTGCATTTTATGGAGGCCTGAAAAATGTGTCTAAAGCATGTTAATCGATCAAAACCTGAAAAGGGTCCGGTGGGGCTGCACCCTAAAGCCCACCGCCAAACCCGGTACCCCCAATAGTTTTCAAGGTAATCTGGAAAAACAGTGATTTTTCGGGCTCAAGATCCCGGTCCGCTGTAAATGTTTCTTTATAAGCCAGCGACAGAATGAGACATTCGTTCTCATAGGACAGGCCTACGCCATCTTGTAATCTGAAGCCGCTTTTAACGTCATAATAAATGTTGCCAAATGCCGTCCACTCTTTATTCAGGCGAAGGCTGGCAGAGGCATTGATGACTTCGCTGGCGGCAAGTTCGCCAAAGGCTGGAGCGGCGGCCAGTCTGGTATATGAAACTGAGCCGGAAAGCCTGTCGAAAGAGCCGCTAACGCCAAGTTCATTACGCTTTACAGAAAAATCTTTATCATCAAGCCTGACACGGGCTGACATCAAAATTCCGCGTGTTGGTTGTATGTATAATTCACCCACATAATCGGAAGAGCCATTCTCCAGCCCGGTATTGGGTCCAAAACTGTTTCTGCCGCCGAGTTGGAAAGATTGCCCGGCGACCGCACGCAGCCATACATCAGAGTTGTTGTCGTTGTAGGTATAAGAAAGGCCAACATTGGCTCGCGTTCCACCTTCAAATCGATCAACGCCAGCAAACTTGTCGATGGAGAACAGGTTGGTTGCACCGAACTCAAAGCTCTGGCTGTCTTCATTGGGAATGCGCGATGTTTTGGTTTCATTGGGTCGCACAATGACCTGGGCGATGGGTTCAATTATGTGCAACCCTCTATTGGTGGATTTTGCCCAGGGCATTCTGATATCGACACCGCCAACGGGAAGTATACGGGCAAAGACATCGGAACCGCCACCAGCCGTTGCAACATTGTTGGTGCGATAAAGATCACCACGACCTTGCGCAAAAGGAGTGACGACAACCCCGGATGAGGTCTTGATGGTTTTGCGCCAGCTAACCGTTGTGGAAAGCCGCGTTGAATCTGCACCAGTGTCGCGTTCTACGTTGAAGAAACTGGTATCCACTTCAACTTCGCCACCGAGGACCGGTTTATCATAGGTGTAATTATATTCCAGGGCAGGGAGTATATATGGCGTGGTATTGGTATTATCGGTTGTGCGAAGGCCTTGAAAATAATAACTGCGCACATCGAAGTAATTTCTGCCCTTGAGACCCGTCAGGTAGGCCTCCGAAACCAGTGCATTGTCATCTTTGATGTTGTATCGGCGTAAAAATGTATCATCGCTGGTTAACTCAACGTCCCAGCCCCATTTCCAGTTGTTGTTAATATTGAATTCACCATCAGAAAACAAAGCTCCGCGAAACCGCCTGTCGCCGGGTGAAAAACCCGAGGGCTCCAGCTGATAAATACCGATGGGGCGAATCCTGTAACTGCCGTTTGTAAGGCGTTGCCGAAATTCAACATCGGCCAGCAAACCCTGTTTGGTGGTAATCGTAGGAGAAAACGTCACGTCCATATTGGGAGCGATGTTCCAGAAATAAGGTACCCGGACACCGCTGCCGAACTGATCGGAAAATGTATAGCTGGGAGTAAGGAACCCTGATTTTCGTTTCACCGTGGGGTCAGGGTGAGAGAACCTGGGCACATAAAGAACCGGAACGCCAAAAAACTCAAGCTTGGCGTTTTCGTAACTTATGGTTTTTTCCTTTTTGTCATGGACAACCTTGTCGGCCTTGATTTGCCACAACAACGGTCTGCCTTTGTTTTTCTCACACGCTTTGCAGGCCGAATAGACAACTTTCGAAAAGACTGTTGTATTGCCTTCTTCTCGGGTTGCCGATGCAGCCGCCAGGCGGGCCTGGTTGGTGAAAACCGTATACAGGGTCTGAACGTTGCCTTCCCGAAATTTATCGGACAGACGAACAGAGTCAGCATACACAACATTGCCATCCGGCTCGGTCATGACAACATTGCCACTGGCGATCAAAAGATCGCGATTGGGAGAATAGGTGACGCGATCTGCCAGCACCGTATATTTGTCGAAGTAAATTTCAACGTTTCCGGTGGCTGTTGCCGTGCCGGTATCCTTGTCATAGGCGAGATTATCAGATTTTAACAGCAATGATTGATTGGTGTCTGGAACCTGGAGTCTGGGAAGCTTGAGGGGGGCATTATGCGTTTCCGCCGCGGCAGGAGTTACTCCCGGCGAATAAAACATCAGTCCGGCCACAACAAAAACGCTCAGTGCGAAACACTCGCTGAGCTTTTTGCTGAGGTCTTGACCTTTGAAGCGGAATTGCCACCTCGTCATTAAACGACCCCTACCTTTAATACGCACATACTACCCATCTTCATTATACAATAAAACGGTTACGCCAATCATTAAAGCAATACTTGCTGGAGACCATGCGGCAATTATTGGCTGCACCCGCCCGGCACCCCCCAGAGCTTGCGCTAAATCGGACAAAAAATACAATAAAAACCCCGAACCAACTCCTCCAAGTACCATGCGCCCGATTTTACCTAACCTGAAGACCTGCATGGAAAAAACTGCTGCAACAATCACCATAGCACCCAAAAGAATCGGACGCGACAATAATGTGTGATATTGGAC
>CAZJUF010000296.1:0-4142 GCA_964549055.1 uncultured Hyphomicrobiales bacterium
CCAAGCCTACGCGCCCCAAAAAACCAAGAAAAAAACCAGCCGCTAAAACCAAAGCCTCTGCCAAAAAAGGGCGCGGGCGTAAAGGTGGCGGCACAGTACCAAGAGTACCTCTGAGCGTCGATTAAATCAGGTTTCCTTGCCCGCCATCCTCTGGCGGGAGCGTAAAGTTTCAAACCGCCTTTCAATCGGGGCATCACCTCATGGCGAAATATCAATTTAACTGGGCGGCATATGCAAGAGGCATGTCCCAGGTGATCAGCATTGAATTTCTGGTGCTGTCAGTATCTTTCCTTGGATTTGGTGCGTTGATCAGGGATTCTCAACTCGATGTCTTTCATGGCATGTTTTTAACCGGCGCAATCTGGGCCTTGCCCGGTCAGGTGGTATTGGTAAATCTTTTGCAGGAAGGTGCTGTCTGGATCACCATCGCTGTGGCGGTATCACTGACCGCGATCAGATTTCTGCCGATGATGGTTTCCATGTTGCCCCTGGTCAACAATCCCGGTACGCCGCGCTGGCTGTTATATCTGTTGTCTTATTTTGTCTCAATATCCGTGTGGGTGCTGGCCAACCGGCATTTGCACAAGGTCGAAAAATCTCAAAGACTGTCTTGGCTGATGGGGGTGGGGACAATTTTCTGGGCGGCAATGCTGGGGGTGATTGTTATTGGCTACTATCTGGCCGGTTTTCTGCCACCGTTGCTGTCGATATCTCTGGTGTTTTTGACGCCAACATTTTTTTACATATCGCTTTTCGCCACCGCACGAATGGCCATGGACTTTCTGGCTCTGGCTGCCGGGACAATATTGGGGCCGATTTTATATTTCATCATACCACAGTTTGATTTTTTGATTGCCGGTGTGGTTGGCGGCACAGCGGCTTACTTTTTCGGGCGAGTGCGCAGAAATCGAAATCTTCAACAATGATAGATCCAGACATAAACATTTACCTGCTGATTTTTCTGACTGGTTGTCTGCCAACCGTTATATGGCGGTTTTTAGGGGTTTATTTCGGAGAAAAAATTACCGAAGACAGTGAGGTGTTTATCTGGGTGAGGGCGGTGGCCACGGCTTTGATTGCAGCCCTGGTCATGCGCATCGTCATCGCGCCAACCGGCCTGCTGGCCCAGACAGCCTTGTCCAGCCGGGTTCTGGCATTGGTTGCAGCGGTGGTGATCTACGGGTTAATGCGCCCCAGATTTTCATATTCCCTGATAACCTCGCTTGCGACCCTGTTTTTACTCGAAACAGCCGGCATCCGGTTATTTTGACCACCGTTGCTACAGCTTGCGATGCAGGATTGGGTGGAAAACCGACTGCTTCTGGCGAAATGCAAATTTCCGAACGATTGAGCCATAGCCGTTGAACCTGTAGCCCTCGTTAGCGCTCAGGAACCTTTGCTTGTTTGCACGATAAAGCGCAGGCAGATCATACCAGGCCACTTCGGGGTGGGTGTGGTGCACCATGTGGAGATTGTTGTTGAGAAAAAGCAGCTGAAAAAATGGATGCGCTTCGACAATAGCTGTTCGCCCGCCGATTGTTTCACTGGCCTGATGTTCGGCAAACGAGCGCACCAGTATCCAGGCCACACCGGGATATATGACCAGCAGCGCATAAAACCAAAAGGCGATGCCCGCCACATAGCTGAGCCATAAATAGACCACCAGACAGCCGATTAAATGCAGGCCCCAGGCTGTGCGCACACCTTTTTCATCAGCTATGAGACGATGCAATTCAGTCCGGTAAAAACCCCATATACCCAAGGCAGGGCCCAACAGCATACGCCCGACAAATGTATTGTTCTTCTCAAGCAAAAACAGCTTTACCGGGCCGACGCTGTTTTGCTCGCACTGCGGCCAGAAATAACTTTCCGGGTCTTCATAGGGGTCCGTCAGGTTGGAATTATTGTGGTGTTTGAGGTGCAATTGCCGGTAGCGGCGATAGGGATAGACAAAAATCAGCGAGGGAAAAACCAATGCCTCATTTACCATGGGCCATGGTGTCGGGTGGCCATGAACAACCTCATGTTGCAACGAAGTATGAAACGCGGTTACGACAGCGGTCACAGCAAACAACATCACATAGGCTGCAACTGACCCCCAGGTGGCGCTAACGGCACCAAAATTCCACGTCGTTACACCCCACAGGAAATAGCAGGCAACAAATAACCCAAGTGTTTTCCATTCCACTTTGCGTGTGCGCATGGTGCACCCTTTATGATTAAAACCCCCCGGCCGCTTTTTTACTACCCTATCGCAATTTGATCAGAATAAATATAAAGAACCTATCTCGCGCAGCAGTTTTCGATGCATCGCGGTCTCAAAACTGTCATAATCGCGTGCATTTTCGACAAAAGCCAGATTCCCACCGATCACAAACCGGGTGTAAAAATCAACCAGCGTGACAGCCTCACCGATGATCGCAAGACCGTTGATGGTGATGCCGGAATTGACCGTAATATCGCGCTCAAAAGCCGGAGATCGATTGACATTGTTTGGACCGTCACCGGCAATGTCGATGGTCTTGCGCACCGTTACAAAAGGTGCTGAATTGACCAGTTCCCGGCTGAATTTTATCGCCCCGCCAATATCTGTGGCACCACCGTCGTAACGCCGGGGCATGCGCCTTACTTGCTCTGAAAGTTTGAGAAGGTCTTCGCGGCTGGAGACGCGGGTCCATTTGATTTTGACTTCTTGTTCCTGAAATCCCGACCACTGCATGACGCTGATGGCAATGGCACCGCTTTTCCCGGCACCAACAGCCTGGGCCACCTGCACTGATGACAGCGCATTGGCAAGGCCCGCTCTCATAAGCTCGTATTCTCTGGCATCAATGCTGGCTGACACATCCAAAGCCAGCAGCAACACCAGATCAACATCACCCATGCCCCAAGTTTTACGGTTGGAAAACAAGGTCGAGGCGACGAGCAATACAATCAAAACAGCAAAAAAACCATGCGGCGTTTTAACTTGCTTTTGATTTTGCATCATATGTATTGGAGCTTATTTTACGACCAGTACCGGGCATTTGGCCAGAGTTTCAACCCGGTGAGAAACGCCGCCGCGCAACATCCCTTCCAGATCTCCCATGCCACGTGAGCCGATGACGATAATATCAGCCTTGAAAGAATTTGCCCGTTCAACGATCGAACGCGCAATCGGGCCTTCATCGGTTTCGATTTCCACGTCTTTCAAACCCGCTTTTCGTGCTTCACTCAAAGCGCTGGCCAATAAATATTGCGCACCTTTTCTGAGCAACTCAGGGTCAAAAATCTGCATATGTTCAGCCTTGGCGAATACGCGCAGACTTTCAGGCAGATTGTAGGGTTTGACAACATGATAGAGCAATACCTGAGCATCAAGCGCCTTGGCAATTTCGGCGCCGAAGGCAACGCAACTCAGGGAATGTTTGGAACCGTCGACTGCAATCAGAATTTTCTTGATCATGGCATTCAACCTTTTAGCCAGTGGATTTAAAGCTTAAACTGCAGCCGCTGCTGCCTTGTCTCCTTTAGGGGCTGCTTTTTCAAACCCGTGCAGAACCTGTTGCGGGGCATTTTCAGCTTCTGAAATTTCCTCCATCGTGCGGTGGCAGGAAATAAAGTGATCCGGGTGAGGTTCGCGTGTCGGTGCGGTTTCAACATTGCATGTGCCCTCAATGGCAATAGGGCAACGATTATAGAACGGACAGCCGGTATCGGTTATCTCGACGCCACGGGCAATGCCCACAGCCATTTCACGCTTTTGCATGGTCTCTTCAAGCCAGCCCACGCGCAATTCCGGTACCGATGAAATCAACAGCCGCGTATAGGGATGATAGGGGGGGGCGAGAACTTCATCCACCGGTCCCTGCTCCACAACACGTCCGGCATAAAGCACCACAATTTCATCAGCAAACGAGCCTACGGTGGAAAGATCGTGCGAGATAAAAACAAACGAAACTCCGGTTTTGTCACGCAATTTTTTCAACAATTTGATGACGTTGGAGCTGACAATGGAATCAAGAGCTGAAGTCACCTCGTCACACAGCATAACTTCCGGGTTGGCGGCAAGCGCGCGCGCCATGTTGATCCGCTGCTTTTGACCCCCTGAAAGTTCTGAAGGATAGCGATTTTCAAACTCCACCGGCAACTCGACCAGCCGC
>CAZJUF010000297.1:0-4126 GCA_964549055.1 uncultured Hyphomicrobiales bacterium
TGAAGCCAGCCCACTCCCCCGTCCCAACCACCCCTCAGGGTACCGTTAACGGGTGGTTGGGACGGGGGAGTGGGCTGGCTTCAGGACTTGTCGGACAGACACCAGTACCTATGTCGCTTTGGAGCGGTAATGCTGTCATTTGTTTTAAGCCGAATACTTCAATCCTTTATCGTCATGATTGGCGTCTCTCTGGTAGCCTTCTCGCTGTTTACCTATGTGGGCGACCCCATCAGTAATCTGGTTGGCATTCAGACGTCGGATGAAAAGCGTGAGAAATTGCGTGAAAGTCTCGGCCTTAACGATCCCATGCCGGTGCAGTTTTTACGTTTTATTGAACGTGCCAGCCAGTTTGAATTCGGCATTTCCTACCAGCAGAAGCGTAAAGTCGGCGATATAATTGCCGAGCGCCTGCCCGCTACACTGGAGTTGAGCTTTGTTTCCGCCATGCTGGCCCTGCTGATTGGTATTCCCGCTGGCATTTATACCGCCTTGCATCGAAAATCCTGGTTTTCTCATTTTATGTTATCGGCGTCGCTTGTCGGCGTCTCGCTGCCGACATTCCTGATTGGCATCATGCTGATTTTTGTCTTCGCCGTTAATTTCAATATCCTGCCCTCGTTTGGCCGTGGCGAGGTGGTGAAGCTTGGTTTCTGGAGCACCGGGTTTTTGACCGCCAGTGGATTAAAAGCACTGATAATGCCCTCGATCACGCTTGCCCTGTTTCAGATGACCCTGATTATGCGGCTGGTGCGCTCGGAAATGCTGGAAGTTCTGCGCGCCGATTACATCAAATTTGCCCGCGCGCGCGGACTTAGCGACCGCATGGTCAATTTCTCATACGCCTTGATGAACACGCTTGTGCCGGTCATTACCATCACCGGTCTGCAATTGGGTTCAATTATCGCCTTCGCCATTATTACCGAAACCGTGTTCCAGTGGCCGGGTCTGGGTCTCATGTTTATTCAGGCCATCAACGAGGTCGATATCCCGGTGATGTCCACATACCTTCTGTTGATCGCCCTGTTCTTTGTCATCATCAATCTGATTGTTGATCTGCTGTATTATTTTGTTGACCCGCGCCTGCGCGTCAAACAAGGGGATTAAAATGAGCGAAACATCGCCATCAACAAAAGCCCCGGGCCTGTTTCAGCGCATCTGGCAAAGTGATATGGCTTTTAGCTTCAGGTCGTCTAAAATAACGGTTGTGGCGGGAATTATCTCGGCTCTCTTTGTGCTGGCAGCGCTTTTTGCCCCGTGGGTGGCCCCACACGACCCTTACGATCTGGCAAGCGTCAGCATAATGGATGCCTTTTTACCGCCAGCGTGGATGGAGGGCGGTGATGCGCGCTTTTTGCTTGGCACCGATAATATCGGGCGCGATGTATTATCAACCATCATCCATGGCTCGCGCATCTCTTTGGGTGTGGGGCTGGCAAGTGTCTTTTTTGCCGCCTCCATTGGCATCACCCTTGGCCTTATCAGCGGTTATGTCGGTGGCCGAACCGATGCTTTCATCATGCGTATTGCGGAAATTCAACTGAGTTTTCCAGACATTTTAATTGCCTTGCTGATTGACGGAACCATCCGCTCAATTCTCGGCCCAGGTGCGCATGGCAATATTTCTTTCTTCGTCGTAATCGCTGCCATTTCCCTGGCCTACTGGGTGCAGTTTGCCCGCACGGTGCGCTCAACCACCATGGTTGAAAAAAACAAGGAATACATTCAGGCCGCCAGAGTAACCGGCAAAGGCTCGCTTTACATCATGTTCCGCCACCTGCTGCCCAATGTCATGGGGCCGGTTCTGGTCATTTCCACCATCATGCTGGCACTAGCCATCGTTACCGAGGCAACCCTGTCATTTCTGGGTGTGGGTGTGCCGCCAACACAACCGTCACTGGGAACCCTGATCCGCATTGGCAATGATTTTCTGTTTTCGGGCGAATGGTGGATCACAATTTTCCCCGGCGGCGCTCTCGCCATAATGGGCCTGTCGGTAAACTTACTGGGCGACTGGTTGCGCGATGCCCTCAACCCGAAATTGCGGTAGGGGCATATGACTGATAAACCTTTGCTGGAAGTACGCAATCTTCGGGTCGAATTTCCCACCCGCGAGGCAACACTCGTGGCTGTTGATGATATCTCTTTTCACATCAATGCGGGCGAAGTTCTCGGCGTTGTGGGAGAATCGGGTGCTGGAAAATCCATGACCGGCGCTGCCATAATCGGGCTTATCGAACCTCCTGGCCGCATCGCCGGTGGCGAGATAATTTTTGATGGCCAGCGCATTGATAATCTGTCGAATACGGAAATCAGGAAAATTCGCGGACGCCACATCGGAGCAATTTTTCAAGACCCTCTGACCAGCCTTAATCCCCTGCACACTGTCGGCCGCCAGATTATTGACACCATTGTCACCCATCTGCCGCTTAGCCAAAAACAGGCGCGTACACGCGCGCTGGAATTACTGAAGGAAGTAGGAATTCCAAGCGCTGAAGAGCGCATAGATCATTACCCGCATCAGTTTTCCGGCGGCATGCGCCAGCGCGTCGTCATAGCCCTGGCATTGTGTGCGGACCCCAAGTTGATCATCGCCGATGAGCCCACCACCGCCCTTGATGTTTCCATCCAGGCTCAGATTATCAATCTGCTAAAAGGTCTGTGCTCGCAATATGATACCGCCATTATGCTGGTCACCCACGATATGGGGGTAATTGCCGAAACCGCTGATCGCGTCGCTGTCATGTATGCCGGTCGCATTGGCGAAATCGGACCCGTGGCCGATATCATTCAGCAGCCAAAACTGCCCTATACAGTCGGGTTGATGGGGTCAATTCCAGCTATTGGTGAAGATGTTGAAAGATTGACCCAGATCGACGGCTCGATGCCGCGTTTGAACGCCTTGCCCTCAGGTTGCCGTTTCCATCCGCGCTGTCCCTCGGCCTTCGCCTATTGTGCTACAGAGCGGCCGGAATTAATCGAAGCAGGTAACAGCCAGGTTGCCTGCTGGCTCTATGACAAGGAAAAGGGTCAGGGAAAATCACCGGCCCAGGAGCTGCAAAAAACACAACCAAAGGCTGTTTCAAAGACAACGACCCAACCGGCAAGCACGCTGTTGCAGGTTGAAGGGTTAAAACAATATTTTGATGTCTCGCCACCGCTTTTAACCCGCCTGCTGGAGCGCACCGGCCGCAAATATGTTCATGCCGTTGATGGTCTTGATTTTACCATCAACCGGGGCGAAACATTTGGTCTGGTGGGCGAATCCGGTTGTGGCAAGTCCACTGTCGCCCGCGCAATCGTCGGCCTGTATAAAGCCACGTCTGGAACCATCAATTTTGATTATGCCGATGACGGAGGCCTTGATGACAAACACCGGATGCAGATGATTTTTCAAGATCCCCATGCATCCCTCAACCCGCGCTGGCGCGTGCGCGAAATTGTAGCCGAAGCCATCCCCGCAGGTACGGGCTCAACAAAACAGAAAATTACCGCAAGGGTGGAGGAACTTTTAGCCCAGGTCGGTCTGGCAGCTGAAGATGCCAGAAAATACCCGCATGAGTTTTCCGGCGGTCAGCGCCAGCGAATTTCGATTGCACGCGCTTTGGCCGGTGAGCCGGAGTTCCTTGTGTGTGATGAACCAACGTCCGCTCTCGATGTCTCGGTGCAGGCACAAATTCTCAACCTCATGGTCGACCTGCAGCAAAGAATGGGCCTGACGTACCTGTTCATTTCCCACGATCTGGCCGTGGTCAATCATATCTCAACCAAGGTCGGTGTCATGTATCTTGGCCGTCTGGTCGAATGGGCCGATACCCACACCCTGTTCAGCAATCCGCAGCATCCCTATACCAGAATGCTATTGGATTCGATCCCCGATCTCACCAATATCGGTGCCAAACGTTCTCAGGTTGGCGGTGAAGTCCCCAGTCCGATCAACCCGCCATCAGGGTGTACTTTCCATCCGCGCTGCCCATTTGCAACGGACAGATGCAAATCAGAAATCCCCATGGCGTCATCTGTGTCGGGGAGTAGTGTCGCGTGCCATGCAATCGAAGAAAAACGCCTGCCGGACTGGAAGGCCGCATAGAGTGTATTGCAATTAATCAAACCCACCTATTTCGTCATC
>CAZJUF010000298.1:0-4104 GCA_964549055.1 uncultured Hyphomicrobiales bacterium
GATTGCAGGCATCACTGGAAACCAGACGACGATTTACGTCAAAGGAATTGCCGGCATCAGAAGACTTTTTCTTCTTTTTAGCTGCACATGGATTACATGGGTTACATGGATTACATGGGTTTGCTGCCGCACATGGGTTGCAGGGGTTGCATGCTTTTTTAGCCGCACATGGGTTGCAAGGGTTGCATGCTTTTTTTGCTGCACAAGGATTGCATGGGTTACAGGCTTTTTTAGCTGCACAAGGATTGCAGGCATCACTGGAAACCAGACGACGATTTACGTCAAAGGAATTGCCGGCGTCTGAAGATTTTTTCTTGGCTCCACATGGATTGCAAGGGTGTTTAGCTGCACATGGATTGCAAGGGTTGCATGTTTTTTTGGCTGCGCACGGATTGCAAGGGTTGCATGCTTTTTTAGCCGCACACGGATTGCAAGGGTTGCAGGCTTTTTTGGAATGAGCGTAGGCAGCGTCGATTTTGCCGGTCACACCTTCCACTGCAACACCACCAACAATCAGACCTAATGCCATAGGTATAGTTGCGACGGTTGAAAGCAGTCTGGTTCTAGATGTTTTCATAAGTTCTTCTCCCGGAGGTTGTATCAATTGAGTGGGTTTGAAAAATTAAGTGAGTCGGATTCTCCAAATAAGTGTAATGCACGGAAACTAGCACAATCACGTAACTGCTGTGGTCAAAAGATTTCACGTAATTGTGAGGTGTGATAATTCGACTGCATACGGATTTCCTCACCTAAGCTGTTAAAATTATTCATTAAAACAGCTTCAACGGTTTTTAAAAACTATGGTGCAGAAATCAAAACCAGACGAAAACCGATTAAAATATGCTTGAGGTCAACAGGTCTTACATGGCGCGCAGCACTTCTGCAAACGCCACAACCCTTGTCGTCCCACGACCCGCCTTTTACCCGATAGCGTTGTTTTGGTACTGTCGCGGTTGCCGTCCATTCGAATACCTGCCCGGCACCATCAAGCATTCCATACGGGCTTGCCCCTTGAGGAAAACTGCCCACCGGCATCGTGTCAAATGCACCGCTGTCATTACTGTTGAGTTTGGTCTTGTTGAACGTGTTGCCCCAGGGAAATATCAGGCCTTTTTCACCGCGTGCGGCTTTTTCCCATTGCTTTTCCGTTGGTAATTGCCATTTCTGTCCGGTTTTTTTCGAAAGCCACCGGGCATAGGCTTGCGCATCTTTGTGAGAAACCAGAACAACGGGGTGTTGAGCGCGACCGCGGGGAGGCTTGTTGCCGTTAAAGGCAAAGCGCCGGGTGCGTTCATAGGGGTGGATTAATCTGTATGAGGCCCATGTTTTTTGATCAACATCAGGTGCGTGATATCCGGTTTCGGTGATAAAGCGGGCATAAAGCTCATTGGTGATCAGGTTTTTGGTGATGCTGTATGCCGGTAACATTATCTCCTGACGCTTTGCTTCAAAATCATACCAGCCGTTCTTGCGGGTAATGGAGTGACCATAAGCGCGCTCATCGAGTTGATATCCCAACTCTCTTTCGGTCTGATCTGATCCGGTGATAAAATTACCGCCAGCAACAAAAACCACTTCAGGTGCTTTGAAGGCTGTGCCGGAGTTTTTTGCAGCGGAGGCTGGAAGCTGAAAAAGTCCGAGGAAAACGAGGGTGAACAGGACAAGTTTTGCAGCAATTTTGATCATACTGTTCTCAAACGCTTGCACGATGCTGTTTCAAGGCACGGCCAACTGCGGCAATCTGCTTGGTAACATCAATGGAGGTCGATGAGGTGATCTCCAGGTTGCGGTCTTCAAAAACGTCTTCCCCCGGGTGCTTTTCGACCCAGTCCGCAATGCTTCTGTCGCGCTCCAGCACCAGTTGTTTAATTTGCGGTGCAAACAATCTTACCATCGCGCCAACCCACATGTTGACTGCAAGACAGGGAAACACGTGCTCAATCGAGAAGTGTTCAAGCAGCGCGTTGGTGTCTTCAGCACTATACCAGCTTTCACCGGTCACCCACTTGTTGGTGGTGAATAATGAAATGGGAAATCCCGGATTGCTCATGGAAATTGCGATAAGATGGCATAAGGCGTCATGCCCGAGTGGATGCGCACCTTCACCGTCATAGGGCAGGGGCTTGATGTTTTTGGGCATGCCTTTGGCGCGCAAAAACGTGTGAAAGTGGCCATGTTCGCCATTGCGGTGGGAATGATAATAATACTGACCATGACTGTCATCGTCATAGACATCGCCATCGGGATAGTGGTCCATTTCGTAAAACGTACCCTGATTGGCAATGACCTGGCCGACAATATTGGCATTGGCCTTATGCAGATAGCGATAGCATTTTTGAATTTCCTCCCCGGCCGCCGCCATGCCTTCGAGTTGGGTGCGGGATAATTCGTTGAATTTTATTTTAAGGGCCATTATCAATTCTCTTGCTTACCAAGGCGCTGGCCTTGTTTCAGTACATTTAGGAGGGTTTGTTTTCTGTTTCAAAGCACACTTAATCACAAGCAGGTGATTTTTTCCATCAATTGGGGATGTTTATTATGCTTATGCTGTACGCCAGCCCTGCGCTTTCACCATGGAAAAATGCCGCGCACGGGACAAAAGAAATGTTCAATTGGGGGAATAGTTTGAAATTTGCTTGACAGTCCATGCAGTTCTGAAAATATATGTTCAAACGGTTAAGTCTTGCAGCCATTCGATCGGTTGAGTTTGATTTTCAATGAGGGAAAAAATGGGCGGTATCAACATAAAAACCAATGCGGATCTGGTAACTTTGATCAAGGAGCGCGATCTTGATTATATCAAAGTGGGCCTGTTCGATATAGACGGAATCATGCGTGGCAAATATATGTCGCGTGACAAATTCCTCTCCTCACTGGAAAAAGGTTTTGCTTTTTGCGATGTTGTGATGGGCTGGGACAGTCAGGATCAGCTTTATGACAATGTCAAGATTACCGGCTGGCATACAGGTTATGGTGATGCTGACGTGCGGATCCTGCCACAGACCACGCGTGAACTGCCGATGGAAGAGGGCACGATATTGGTGCTGGGTGAGTTTGCCGGGCGCGTTGAAACTGTGTGTCCACGTGGAGTTTTGCGCCGCGTAATAGAAAAAGCAGCTTCCATGGGGCTGGCGGCAACAGCGGCGGCGGAATTCGAATTTTTCCTGTTTGACGAAACCTCGGACAGCGTCGCTGAAAAAAATTACCGCGATCTGGATAATATCACACCGGGAAATTTCGGCTACTCCGTCCTCCGCAATTCAGTTCATTCAGAATTTTATGAAGACCTTTTAAGTCTTTGTATTGAAATGGATATGCCGATTGAAGGGTTGCACACCGAAACCGGTCCCGGCGTGCTGGAAGCAGCTCTTGTTCATGATGATGTTCTGGCCGCTGCCGACAAGGCCGCCTTGTTCAAGACCTTCACCAAAGTGTTGGCCCAGCGCAATGGCTGGATTGCTACTTTCATGGCCAAATGGTCGCCCAAGTGGCCGGGATCAAGCGGCCATCTGCATCTGTCTTTGCGCGATGATGATGGCAATGCGGCGTTTTATGATGACACAAAACCGCAAAATATGTCGGACCAGATGCGTCACTTTATTGGCGGCCAACAAAAGCTGATGCCAGAATTCCTGTCGATGATTGCCTGCACCGTCAATTCCTATACGCGGCTCATTCCGGGTTTCTGGGCGCCGACTGATGCCAGCTGGGGCGTTGAAAACCGCACCTGCGCCTTGCGCGCCATTCCCGGCTCCCCCAACTCCCAACGCGTGGAATACCGCATCGCCGCTGCTGACATTAACCCCTATATCGCTCTTGCCGCAGCCCTTGGTTCAGGCCTGTGGGGGATCGAAAACAAAATTGAACCTGATGAGGGAATAATCGGCAATGCCTACGATCACAAATTCAGCGACGAGCGCCAATTGCCGCGCACGTTGTTTGAAGCCGCTGGTCGCCTGAAGGCCTCGACAGCTGCGGTTGAATTGTTTGGCCGTGAATTCGTTGAACATTATGCCGCAACGCGTGAGTGGGAAGAACGTGAATTCCGTAAAGCCATCACCGATTGGGAAATGCAACGCTACTTCGAAATTATATAAGAAAGTT
>CAZJUF010000299.1:0-4097 GCA_964549055.1 uncultured Hyphomicrobiales bacterium
CGAAAACTGTTACAGCCGGTGATGTCGCCTTGTATGGCGGTTTGTTTGGATCGCGCTTTGCGGTCCACTCATCGATTGAATTCGCCCGCTCTTTAGGCTATCCGACAGCACCGGTTGATGATCTCCTCACGTTCCACATTGTTTTTGGCAAAACCGTACCCGATATTTCGCTCAATGCGGTCGCCAATCTGGGTTATGCCGATTGCCGGTTTTTGGTGCCGGTCTATCCCGGTGATACCTTGCGGGCGACATCGGAAGTGATCGGGTTAAAGCAGAATTCCAACGGCAAGACCGGCATCGTCTATGTGCGCTCCAAGGGCTTTAACCAGCAGGGCAATTGCGTGCTGGAATATGTGCGCTGGGTGATGGTGAGGAAAAAAGATGCAGCCTCGCCCGCGCCTGAGGCAGTCGTTCCCGAACTGCCCGCAGCAATATTGCCCAGTGATCTGGCGCAACTGCCTGACGGCATCAGGTTCGACGACTACAACACCGATCTTTCCGGCAGCGCTTATAAGTGGGGTGATTACTCAATCGGTGAAAAAATTGATCATGTTGACGGCATGACAATTGAAGAAGCCGATCATATGATGGCGGCGCGCGCCTTCCAAAACACCGCACGGGTTCATTTTGACCAGTTTCAGGCCGCTAACGGGAGATTTAAACGCCGGTTGATTTACGGTGGCCATATCATCTCGCTGACCCGGGCTTTAAGTTTCAATGGTCTGGCAAACGCGTATTCGGTAGCGGGAATTAACGCTGGAAAACACGTAAACCCCTGTTTTGCCGGGGATACGATCTATGCCTGGTCTGAGGTTTTGGACAAAGCCGACATTCCATTGTGTGATGACGTCGGGCTGATGCGGGTTAGAACCTTTGGTGTCAAAGATCAGCCGGGTGCAGATTTTCCTGGCGAAATGCAAGGAAAATATGCCCCAAACGTTGTTCTGGACATTGACTATTGGGTGCGCATACCGCGATAATGGATTAGTTTTCTACAAAAGTTCAATGGACAGATTTGCTATCTCCGGTAGCATTGATTAAACTTCATATACCAATCACTCGATACCTAAGGGTGATTCGCTTGAGAATTTTCGGGATTTTTCCAATGGCTGACCGGCCTCTTTCGCCCCATCTTCAGATCTACGCACCGATGCTGACGATGATGCTGTCTATTGTGCACCGCTTAACCGGGGCGGTACTTTATTTTGGCACGCTTTTGTTGTGCTGGTGGCTGATTGCTGCGGCAACCGGGCCGGCGTATTTCGCTTACGTTCAGGATTTTATGAGCAGTTTTATCGGCCGCCTGATCCTGTTTGGATACACCTGGGCACTGCTTCATCACATGCTTGGCGGTTTGCGCCATTTATTCTGGGATACTGGTCGCGGTTTTGAGCTGCCCACTGCCGAACTCACGGCGCGATGGACCATAATTGGATCTGTGGCAACAACGATTGTTGTCTGGGTCGCGGGATACTGGATGATGGGAGCCTTGTCATGAGCATGAGAACTCCATTAAACCGGGTCAGAGGTCTTGGCTCGGCAAAATCAGGAACCGAACATTTCTGGCACCAGCGTTTAACGTCGATTGCCAATATTCCGCTGTTTTTGTTTTTTGTTATCTCGATCGTGATGTTGGCAGGTGCCGATCATGCTGCCTTCATCGCTTATCTGTCACACCCCCTTGTTGCCATTACCATGTTGCTGATGGTGTTGAGCGGTGTCTATCATATGTATCTCGGCATGGCCGTGATCATTGAAGATTATGTGCACGGTGAAGGCCTCAAAGTGATAACACTGCTGGCCAACAATTTTTTCAGTATTGCTATTGGTCTGGCAAGTGTTTTCGCAATTCTTAAAATAAGCTTCGGAAGTTAATCAGCTATGACAGAAACTGGAGCGAGCAGTGCTAGTACATTCACCATAGGTGGTCGCGCCTATGAAATTATCGACCATTCCTACGATGTTATCGTCGTCGGTGCTGGCGGTGCCGGGCTGCGTGCTGTTCTGGGTGCCAGTCAGGCGGGATTGAAAACCGCGTGCATCTCCAAAGTATTTCCCACCCGCAGCCATACGGTGGCAGCGCAAGGGGGAATTTCAGCATCTTTAGGCAATATGGGCGAAGATGACTGGCGCTGGCACATGTATGATACGGTCAAGGGCTCGGACTGGCTCGGCGATCAGGATGCCATTGAATATCTGTGTCGTGAAGCACCTGCTGCTGTCTACGAACTTGAACATTTTGGCGTGCCTTTTAGTCGTACCGAAGAAGGCAAAATTTATCAACGCCCCTTTGGCGGCATGACCACCAATTATGGCGAAGGCACAGCCCAACGCACCTGTGCCGCCGCTGATCGCACCGGCCATGCTATCCTGCACACGCTTTATGGTCAGGCTTTGCGCTATTCAGCCGAATTTTTCATCGAATATTTTGCCATTGACCTGATGATGGAAGATGGTGTCTGCCGCGGCGTTGTCTCGCTCAATATGGAAGATGGCACCCTGCACCGTTTTCGAGCGCACAAAACAATTCTGGCAACCGGCGGTTATGGCCGCACCTATTTTTCCTGCACCTCGGCGCACACGTGTACCGGTGATGGCAATGCCATGGCGCTGCGCGCCGGTCTGCCGTTGCAGGATATGGAGTTTGTGCAGTTCCACCCCACCGGCATTT
Organism: uncultured Hyphomicrobiales bacterium; assembly: GCA_964549055.1. Taxonomy (GTDB): domain Bacteria; phylum Pseudomonadota; class Alphaproteobacteria; order Rhizobiales; family JAJFHR01; genus JAJFHR01. Next base: position 2,672 of record CAZJUF010000299.1, read on the forward strand.
ATGGTTCCGGTTGTCTGATTACCGAAGGCTCACGCGGTGAAGGTGGATATCTGGTAAATTCTGAAGGTGAACGCTTTATGGAGCGCTATGCACCGTCTGCCAAAGATCTTGCCTCGCGCGATGTGGTGTCGCGCGCCATGACACTTGAAATTCGCGAAGGTCGCGGGGTTGGTCGCGAAAATGATCATATTTATCTCCATCTTGATCACCTTGACCCGGCAATTCTGGCTGAACGTCTGCCCGGCATTTCGGAATCAGCGCGAATTTTTTCTGGCGTCGACGTTACCAAAGAACCCATCCCCGTGCTGCCAACGGTTCATTATAATATGGGCGGCATCCCCACCAATTATCATGGCGAAGTTATCTCGCCCACCAAAAGCGATGCCGAAGCCGTGGTTCCCGGTCTTATGGCTATTGGCGAAGCTGCCTGTGTCTCTGTTCATGGCGCCAACCGGCTGGGATCAAATTCCCTGATTGACCTGGTTGTCTTTGGCCGAGCTGCGGGCTTGCGTTGCGCTGAAACGCTGGAACCCAATCAGGCGCACGCAAAACTCTCCCATGATGCCGGTGAACTTGCCTTGTCACGGCTCGACCGTTTCCGCTTTGCTAAAGGTGGTACAAGCACGGCCAAGTTGCGGCTGAATATGCAAAAAGTCATGCAGAGCAATTGCGCTGTTTTCAGAACCGGTGAGATTTTGGAAGAAGGTCAAAAGCTTATTCACGATGTCTGGCATTCAAGCGATGATGTTAAGGTCACCGATCGATCGTTAGTGTGGAATTCAGACCTTATCGAAACCATGGAGTTTGATAATCTGATCACCCAGGCGGTTGTCACCATGGAAGGTGCTCTTAACCGTCAGGAAAGTCGCGGTGGTCATGCGCGTGAAGATTTTTCTGATCGTGATGATGAAAACTGGATGAAACACACGCTGACCTATGTCGACGATGACAAAAAAAGCGTCTCAATAGATTATCGTCCGGTGCATGATTTCACGCTGACCAATGAAGTGAGTTATATTAAACCCAAGGCACGGGTCTACTAAAGGAACATCGTAATGGTCGAGCTCACTCTGCCAAAAAACTCCAAAATCAACCCAGGTAAAACCTGGGACAGGCCGGAAGGTGCAGCGAACCTGAAGGAGTTTAAAATCTATCGCTGGAACCCGGATGATGGCAAAAATCCTCAGGTAGACACGTATTATGTTGATCTTGATAATTGCGGCCCGATGATCCTCGACGGGCTGATCAAGATAAAAAATGATATTGACCCGACCTTGACTTTTCGCCGCTCGTGTCGCGAAGGCATATGTGGATCATGTTCGATGAATATTGATGGCACCAATACGCTGGCCTGTATCAAGGGTATGGATGAAGTCAAGGGCGTGATAAAAGTCTATCCCCTGCCACATTTGTCCGTGGTCAAGGA
>CAZJUF010000300.1:0-4081 GCA_964549055.1 uncultured Hyphomicrobiales bacterium
TTTGTCAATGGACATGAAGTATACCAGTTCATTTCCAGAAGATGTCAGGCTGTTAATCACCAGACCACCTGCCGTTTGCGCCATACCCTCAATCAAAAGCACACCGGGCATAACAGGTTTCCCGGGAAAATGGCCTGTAAAAAACGGCTCGTTAATCGTTACATTTTTTATACCAATACCAGATATATCGGCATTCATCTCAATGATTTTATCTATCATCAAAAACGGGTACCGATGGGGCAAAAGCTCCAACACTCTGGTAATATCGGCAGTTTCAAATTCGGTAACGGTGTCTGGTTTTGACATCTGATAGATCTCTAAAAGTTTCTATGAAGTTTTTCGGTGCTGGCGATCAGCCAGGTTTTTTAAAACCGTAATTTCTCTTATCCATGTTCGCATGGCCTTGGCTGGCCACCCGCCCCAACGCTCCCCCGGTGGAACATCACCTCGCATTACACCACTGCCCGCAGCAATCTGCGCCCCCGACCCTATAGTGATATGACCTAATACCCCAACCTGTCCGCCCAAAGCGACAAAATCTCCCAAACGTGCGCTTCCCGATATTCCGGTTTGGGCGACGATAATGCAATGTCGACCGATTTCCACATTGTGGGCTATCTGGACCAGATTGTCTATTTTTGTACCTTCTCCAATTGTGGTGTCATTTGTGGTGCCACGGTCAATCGTGGTGTTGGCACCAATTTCCACATTATCCTGGATAATGACACGACCGAGCTGGGGGATTTTTAAATGAAAATCCGCACCCATGGCAAAACCGAAACCATCCTGACCGATTTGCGCACCGGGATGTATGATTACATGATCTCCGATCAGCGCATGGCTAATCGATACATTTGCGCTGATAAAACTACCGCTGCCAATTTTAACGCATCTGCCAATCACCGCACCGGCACTGATTATTGTACCAGAACCAATGTGGGCATCTTCACCGACAACGGCTCCGGGTTCAATAACCACCCCTTCTCCAAGGATCGCTGAAGCGTGTACAAAAGATCCGGAGTTTTGATTCCCATGGCAAAAAAAAGTTCCGGGATTTTTACGCGTCGGATACAGAAACTGGGCGATCTTGGCAAATGCGCGATAAGGTTGATTGTGCACCAAAGCAATAACGTTGTCAGGAACCTTGGGGGCATGTTTGGGCGCCACCAGACATGCCATTGCTTTTGTCAACCGCAACTGATCAACGTATTTTATGTTATCTAAAAAAGCCAAGTCAAACTTATCGGCCCGGTCCAGCGAGGCCACATCACCAATGGTCCGTGAAGCATCAACTTTGTCGTCAACTTCTGCATCCGTCAATTCACAAATTTGTTGAATACTAAGCGGGCCATCATTCACAAAAAATGCTGGATCTGGCATGGCGAATACTCTTCCTCAGATTGTGTTGACCAAGCCGACAGGATAGCGATTTAGAAACTTGTACCAGCTGAGAACCGGAAAAACTCCGTTTTGTCGAATGATTCCTTCTTCACAGGCAGTGAGAAATCGAACCGCAGAGGACCCAAAGGAGATTTATACAGCAGACTGGCACCCACGGTGGCCCTTAAGGCTGCCTTATCGCCCTGCAGAGCAGTGGCCGCACCCGGTGTTGGCGCATTAAACAAGGTTCCAACATCACTAAACAAAGCTCCACGAACTCCCCAGGTTTCGGGCAATCCGACGGGGAAGGTCAGCTCCGCTGTGCCTATGGCAAATACTTTACCACCAAGTGAGTCATCATTAATGGCCGCTGTACCGGTTTCGCGTGGTCCTATACCGGAACGTTCGAAACCACGGAAGGTATCACTTCCCTTGAAGAAACTATCGACAATACGAACCTGTTTACCATTCCAGCCGCTAATTACGCCGCCACTGGCAACGAAACTTGCGATAACCTGTTTCCTATAGATCGGAAGATAATAACTTCCCCGTATGTTGGTTCTGGAGAAATAGACATCTCCGCCGATACCCGCCACATCTTGATCAAGCGCAAGACGCACACCCGATGTTGGTTCAAACGGATTATCCAGCGTACTATACGACAAGGAAAAACCAATCGTAGACGCATTGGCTTTACCGGCGCTGCCCAGAATTGCAGGTGACGCGGACGAATCAACATTACGAATATTCGTATTGGTGAAATTATACCGGGTGGAGAATGTCACATTCTCCGAAACCGGAAAACCAAAACGGACCCCGGCACCGGTGGTGCGCGCACTAAAGGAAGATTCCTGCTGCTGGTTGGTATCGGACCCGAATATATCAATACCGAAGGACATTTTACGTCCAAGGAAATAGGGTTCGGTAAACCGTATATCGACTTGTTGACGTTTAAAGCTAAGGGAGGTGCGGAACCGTAGAAACTGCCCCCGTCCCATGAGATTGCGTTCGGTTATCGAAAGGTCACCAATGATCGCTTCAGAGGATGAAAAACCGGCTCCGACCGAGAATTGTCCGGTAGATTTTTCGACCACATAGACCGTCAGATTTACCCGATCAGCAGCGCTGCCGGGAGACTGCTTGATGTCAACCTTGTCAAAGAAACCCAAAGCTGTGATACGCCGGCGGGCTTTGTCGACCAGAAACCTGTTGTAAGCATCGCCTTCAACCAGTTGTATCTCACGCCGGATAACAGTATCCAGCGTCCTGGTATTCCCGACAATATCAATGCGATCGATATATACCCGCGAACCTTCTTCAACAGCGAAAGTCAAAGAAACAGTTTTATCTTCCGTGTTTTTATCCACACGAGGGCGAACCCGGGCAAAAGCAAAACCTTCCTTGCCCGCCTCAACAGTCAGACTTTCGACTGTCTCATCAACCAGCCCGGCATTATAGATATCATTTTCTGTGGTTTTAATCTGTGATCTCAATTTGTCGATATTCAATTCTGCAACCTGGGAATCGACTTCTGAAGGGCCAAATTTATACTCATCACCTTCATCAACGGTAATGGTTATAAAGAAGCTTTTGCCATCGCGGGCAAGTTCTGCAACTGCGGACAACACTTCAAAATCAACAAAACCATTCTTTAGATAGTGGCGCCGTAAAAGCTCCTTGTCGAAGGCCAGGCGATCCGGGTCATAATTGTCGGTAGCAGAGAAAAATTTGTACCAGGCACTTTCTTCAGTCGACACGACTGCGCGAAGTTGCGAATCCGAAAACGATCTGTTGCCAATGAAATTGATCCGCGAAACCTTGGTTACAGGCCCTTCATTGATCTCGAAAATCAGATCAACACGATTTTGCGAACGCTCAATGGTTTTAGGCTCGACACTCGCCGCAAAACGTCCTGCACGGCGATAAAGCTCAACAATCCGCGCGGCATCATTTTGAACCCGGGCACGGGTGAAAACAATACGGGGCCTGAGCTCAACTTCCTTGGCCAGATCTTCGTCTTTCAGTTCCTTGTTACCCTCAAAACTCACTTGATTGATAATCGGGTTTTCCACAACATTGACGATGATAATGCCGCCGGCACCTCTTTCAATACGCACATCTGAGAAAAGACCGGTTCGAAATAACGATTTAAGAGAATCATTAATCCGGGCCGAGTCATATTTGTCGCCACGCGACAGGCGCATATATGATTCGATGGTTTCAGGTTCAATACGCTGATTGCCCTTAACTACAACACCGCGAACAATCGATTGAGCAGCCGCATCTTTCGTAGAAATCACGAAAGACCCAACCGCCAGAAAACTACCGATTATAAACGTCGCAATCATTGCTTTGCTGACGCACTTAATTCCAACCATAAAATCAGACTACCCGCTTTACGTAACTCAATTAATTCCACCAAATCCCTTGTAACGGTTTTTATACCATTTGGAAACCATTTGTGTCATTTAAAAAATCGAAAAATGCACCAAATCATTCCATGTTGCAAAAACCATCAGCATAAGCACGAGTGCCAATCCGATTTTAAAGCCAAAATCCTGCACACCCTCACTCAACGGCTTCCCCCTAAGGGCTTCGATAGCATAGTACATGAGATGGCCGCCATCCAGCATCGGAACCGGGAAAAGATTAATTAAACCAATGTTTACAGACAAGAGTGCCGCCAGGTTCAACAGGGCGA
>CAZJUF010000301.1:0-4080 GCA_964549055.1 uncultured Hyphomicrobiales bacterium
CACGGAACAACCGACAGTCTGTCTTCGCCCTTGCGTTTCACCACCATGCGGCTGAAAGAGCACATGACATCATTTGGCGATACATTCAAAATTCCCCAACAACTTGTGGAAATCTCCGGCACATCAGCGCTATCGTCCATTTCAGGGAATAAAACCAGAGCGCCGGGATCACTGGTATCGATGTCATAGCCACGGGCCTTGAACAGCTTTTCATACCCTGAACGACCGGCCTCCTCATCTTCATTCCAGCAGGTGCGGCCAGCAACAGATATCTTGAAGCCATTTTCACTCAGCCAGTCGAGACCAGCGATAGCCGGTTCCCACGAGCGGGGCCCGCGCTCTATTTCATGGAGTTTTTGCGTGTAGTGATCAAGGCTGACACGTAAGGCGAGCTTGGCACCAAACTGTCGCCTCAACTTAAGCAGTCCCTCCTTGATACGCGGGCGCTGCATCGGCACCATGGCGTTGGTCAATACCAGCACATCAAGCCCACGGGTGAGCGCATCTTCAGTCATCGCCAGCATGTCGGGGTTCATGAACGGCTCACCGCCGGTAAACCCGATTTCGTGGGTTTCAAGGCCAAGGGTGCCAATTTCGTCAAAAAAAGCAGAAGCCTCTGCCGCTGTGATGTAAGTCAGTCGATCATTGGTCGGGCTCGATTCAATGTAGCAGTTTACACATTCAATGTTGCAAAGTGTGCCGGTGTTTATCCAAAACGTCTCCAGGCGTTTTAAAGAAACAAAGGCGCGTTGTTCACCATTGATTGTCCAGTCAGGATCACTGAATTTCAGTTTGGTAAAAGGGGCAGTACCCGGTCGCTCAGAATAGGCTGTATCTGTCATGGCGGCAACCTATCACAGCTGGAAACCAGTTCTACAAAAATCAGGTGCTAATCAAATTAAGTTGTAGACGGTCTTTTGAGGTGTTTTTCACCCCCTTTTTCCTCAACGGACGCCCTGCGGCCATGGTTGGTTTTTTCCCAGTAAAATGGCCTGAAAATCAACTGCCACAGCCCCATGTAAGCACCAACAGAGACTAACAACCAGTATATCGGAATGAAAAATACGGCTGCAATGAGGGGGTGATATCCGCGTTTGTCCAAAGCGTAGGCGCCAGCGAGCATGCTGAAAAAATACCCGGCAAAGAATATGAAGAAGTTTGCGATTTGCAGCGTTAAACCGCCAAGCCAGGTGCCATTGCCGTCGGTGATTTGCTGAAACAGAGCATACCCTGTCCATAGGATGAAAACCGGATGCAACAGGGCGGCAACCAGAATGCCGCCAAATACTATCTGGAAGCCAAAAAATCCGCCCGTACCCAGGTCTTTATGGAGTTGTGCCGGCTGACGCATATGAACCAGATAGGTCTGCATCCAGCCCTTTAGCCATCGTGAGCGTTGCTTGATCCACCCCGCCATTTCTCCCACGGCTTCTTCTCGCGTGGTTGAAGCAATAACATCACTGGTAAAACCCAACCGGCTCAATCTGATCCCCAGGTCCGCATCTTCCGTCACATTGTGCGGATCCCAGGCTCCAAGTTTGCGTAAAATGCTTGTCTTGAAATGATTGGAGGTGCCGCCCAATGGAATTGGGATGTTGAGCTTTTTCAAAAACGGCAAAATGAGATCAAACAAAACCGAATATTCAATCGTAAACTGACGTGTCAGCCAATTGTCATTAGGGTTATAGAAGTTCAGCCGCGCCTGGATACACGCAAGATTTTCCGGGCCATTCTTAAAAGCTACCAGCGCTTCGCGTAACTGTCCGGGATGAGGAATATCTTCAGCATCATAGACAACAACATATTCGCCACGGGCAAACTGCAGGCCAAGGTTAAGGGCTTTGGGCTTGGTTTTAGGCAAGGCGTGGGGGACGATAACAATCTCGAAATTGTCCGGCAGACTGAGCGCTTTGGCCGCATCAATGGTGGCCTGATCATCTTCTTCAAGTAACAATTTGATATCAAGTTTAGCTGCCGGATAGTGCAGTGCTTTCAATGCATTGCTCAACTGCGCCAGGATGGCTGCTTCCCGGTATAGCGGCACCAGAATTGTGTAGATCGGCAAATCCGCGGCCATGGCGGCAGCCGTGGTGGTGTTGCGGTTGGCGCGCTCATAAAACGGAGCATAGACCAAAGCCGCCGCCCTTAAGATAATCAGGGCGGAAAACCACAGAGAGAACACGATGTTTGCGGTAGTGAAAGCAGCATTTGGCCAATAAAAGGCAGCCGAGGCAAAAAGCGCGCCCCCAGACGTAGCAATAAGAATCTGAGCCCATGACATCCGCACCCGGGCGGAAAATTCCGGTGCCCATCGGCTGAGTTTCATTGTTGCTCTGGCGCACAGTATCCGGCCATATCGATTTAGAAAAAATGCGCGGTGATCTCGCGCAGTAATTATCGCACTGAAGCGCCCCAGTTGAAATGATTGCCGTCTGGTTACGGCATCCTGAGGTAAATCAAGGCTGGCTGAGGCATAAAGTGGTGATGGACCGTCCTGCAGAAAAACAAGTTGATTTTGCAGCAGATAATCCAGCTGTCGTTCAGTCGCGATTTCAGGCGTTTTACCCAGAGATGAAACATCAAGCAGAGGTAGCTGAAGTGACTGGCTGAAATCATCATAGATATTGCGACTGATGTTTCCTTCCTGAGCGATCAATACATCCCCCAAGGGCGCTTGCCATTGCTGCGCCTTGTCCATTGCCGCAGACAATGTATCACTGGAAACCGTGCGATTACCCCGAAGAATCTCGCTGAATGCAGGCGAATGGCCCCGTCTATCAGTCTCAACCTCTTGTTTTAACGTAGAGATGGAATAATCCAGCGGTTGTATTTTCTGCTGCCCGGAAGAAAAAACATCAGGCTTTTGATCGCCATGATCGAACCGAGTGATGTCACTCACGCCTATACTTTCAATTAGGTAGTATTGTATTAAAAAAATCAAACGAGAAATTATTGTACACGTAAATCTAGACGCGTAAACCTGTTAGCTCAAATAAGACGGTGAGTTCTACTATAGATTGAAAATTAAATACTTAGCACGTTATAAGTGCTATGGATTTGACGCAAAACTGATATAGGAGAATCAGTAACAAAGATGGTTCTTGATTACATGGTGAAATTCTACCTGATTATTGCGATAGCAACCCTGCTTTCCAGCCTTCAAGACGCTGATGCGCTGGCGCAATCTGCCCAGGCGAGCGTGCCGGCAATTGAAAATGTCGAGGCTGGCGCAACCGAAACACCTGCCCTGAACCAGTTGCGTTTCATAACCGATAATGACTATCCGCCTTTTAATTACATCGATGAAAGCGGCAAGCTTGTCGGCTTTAATGTTGAGCTCGCCAAAGCCATTTGCGCGGAACTCAAGGTGCGTTGTTCGGTCCAGGCTTTAGTCTGGGACCGTATGATAACGGCCATCGAAAATGATGTAGCTGACGCAATTATAGCCTCACTGGCGATTACCAGAAGAAATCGCCGGCGGGTCACTTTCTCGCGCCAGTATTACCAGACGCCAGCCCGTTTTGTGATGCGCAAAAGCGATAGTTTCAAAGAAATCACACCCGAAATTCTAAGCGGAAAGAGCATTGGTGTGGCTAAAAATACCAGCCATGAAGCCTACTTGAAGGCCTTTTTCAAAGGCTCCATAGTAAAAAGCTTTGCGACCCCCGACAAGGCCCGTCAGGCACTCATTGATGGTCAGGTCGATGTGGTTTTTGGCGATGGTGTAAGTCTCATGTTCTGGCTAAATGGCATAGCCTCGAACAAATGTTGCACATACTCGGGCGGCGCTTTTACCGAAAGCAAGTTTTTTGGCGAAGGGGTTGGAATTGCCGTCAAAAAGAACAATCCACAATTGCTCAAGGTCATTAACCTCGGTCTCGACAAGGTACAAAAAAGCGGTCAGTTTCAAAAACTTTTCAAGCGCTACTTTCCCATGAGTTTTTATTAGAGCAAATTTTATAGGTCACAAACCCACCCAACTCGTCATCCTCGGGCTTGACCCGAGGATCCATTCCTCAAATTCCTCGGCCAAAAGACAGTATCTTTGTTTTTGAAAGCTCAACGCTATGGATCCTCGGG
>CAZJUF010000302.1:0-4044 GCA_964549055.1 uncultured Hyphomicrobiales bacterium
CAACCACCCGATAAGGATACCCTAGGGGTGGTTGGGACGGGGGAGCGGGCTGGCTTCAGGACTTCCAGGTTAAACACTAAAAACCCCGGTTTCAAGCTACTTAACAGGTGTCGCCACCGGCACTGGCAGGCCGTTTTTTTGCAGAACAGCGCGCAGGCGATCTGGATAATCTGTAATGATACCATCCACACCCATGGCGATAAGCTGCTCCATGCGGCGAGGCTTGTTTACCGTCCATACTTTGACGGTAAGGCCCAGCTTGTGGGCGAGATCGATTTTCTCTCGGGTCACTTCTTTATGATAAGGCGACCAGATGCGCCCGCCTGCCGCCTTGATTGCACGCGGCTCACTTTGCTGAAATTCATCAATATCAAATCCCGCCAGCCAAGGCGATGCTCCCGGCTTGCCAGGTTGCAGTGTATCCAGCCACGGCTGGGCAACGGAAAGATAAGCGGTGGGAATTTCCGGTGCGAGTTTCTGCACCACCTGAAGCGTGCGCCAGTCAAATGACTGTATTGTCACCCGGTCAGACATTTTCTGGTGCCGGATGACCTGCAAAACCGCTTTAACAAATGCTGTTGGTTCAAGCGCTAAACCGGGCTCTCCCGGATACAGTTTGGTTTCAATATTAAAGCGCACAGTCTTGTTGCCGCTGCGCTTTACCAGATCAAACACTTGATTGAGTGTGGGGATAGAGGTGCCGTCAACACCCGATTGATTGGGAAATCTTGCCGCATACCGGGCGTTTGGATCAATCGCGCCGACATCAAATTGTCTGAGTTGCTGATAGTCAGTCTGACGAATAACAGCGCCATCTTTGGCCAAATATTTCCCGGCCCTGTCTCGGGTGATCTCCCGGTTCAACCTTGGATTATGACTGACAACCACAATGTTGTCGCGGGTTACCGCTAGATCCAGCTCCAGGGTGGTAACGCCAATAGACAAGGCGCGGGCAAACGCCGGTAATGTATTTTCCGGCATTAATCCCCGGGCACCACGATGGCCCTGCAAGTCAATTTCCTGAGCACTCAAGGCAGGCGCAAGAAAAAATACCGGCAGCATTATTATCAGCAGGCGCGAAAATCCGGCCAAATGACTCAAAATCAGCTCCTTTTTATCCCGGCGGAAATTGTGTCGGGTTTCTGTCGATAACTTCAACACAACCTTAATAAATTAAAAATATAAAATACAACTGTAGGTTGATGGGCTTTTGCTCATATGTCGATTTCTTATCATGTTTGGAAAAGGTGGTAAAATAAAATGGAAGCGGAGGAGAGCACAAACAGCCCGCCTTGCGATAGTTATGCCGGGCTGGAGGCAATTCTGATTGATCTGGAGAGGCAGTGGCAGGAGCGCACAAGTGATTTGCAGGCAGTCAGGACGAGTATCCATCAAACCAACATGGTCAATTCAGAGATGCTGGCCAATATGGGGCATGAATTAGCCAAGCCTCTGAATGACGTTATTGGATTGGCCCGGCTTATGCTGGAATCGGAATTGGATTGCCACCAGAAAACGGCCACCGAAACAATTATTCAATCCTGCCATGCCTTGCTGCAAACTCTTGATGATATCGTTGATTTGTCCGGGGCCGGGGAGGGTCATGCCGAAAACCCCGAACCGCTGTTGGCAAACGCCGGCACCATCACAGCTTTAGTCGACCGGGACTATGTGAATAAGATGAAAAGCGATTTTCAAAACGGCATGTATGGCAATTTGCTGGAGCAATATTGCAGCGACAGTGAGCAGACTTTGCGCAATCTTGAGCTGGCGGTTGAAAGACAGGATACCTCACAGGTAAAAAATCTCCTGCACTTGCTCAAGGGCTGTTCCGCCAACTTTGGTGCTTCGGCAATTGTTAAACTCTGTGAGGGCCATACGAGGCGCTTCGGGCAGTCGAATAATATGACCAGACCTGAATTTGCGCAACTAAAGCAGACCTATGAGAATACCAGGTCCCAATTGCAGCAGGCGGACACGTCAGGATCCTGACGTGTTTCGCTCAGCCATTTCTGTCACCACCCAGTCCATAAAACTCTTGATTTTGGCCTCCGCCTCGCGCCCGCGTTTACAAACAATGTACCAGTGGCGCTCTCGGGTTATGGAAATATCAAAGGGACGGACCAGGCGCCCGGAGCGGAGGTCTTCATCGATATCCTGTATCTCGGCCATGGCAATGCCATCACCGGCCGCCGCTGCCTCCAAAGCGAGAAGATAGGTATCATAGTGGGTGGAAACCCGTCTGGGTAAATCACCGAGGTTGGCCGCCAGCAGCCAGCGGTTCCAGTCGTTTGGAGATGTATAGACATCAATCAGCGGCAGCCGGGACAGATCGGCGGGCTGGCGCAACCCGCGCTCACCAATCATCATCGCCGGTGCGCACACCGGTGTGACCCGGCCGGTATACAAATAGCGGTAAAAAAGCTCTGAGCTATCTTCATTGCCAAGAATAATCCCCACATCAATACCATCGGTGCGAAACTCCCATTCCCGAAACGATGTCGACAGGCGCACTTCCACATCAGCATGAAGGCGCTGATAATGCGAAAGTCTCGGCAACAACCACCGCATTGCCGTGGTGACATAGACCTGTGCGGTCAAGATACCGGCGAGCCTCGAATCAGCCAGTTCCGCCGTACTGCGCTCAATCCTGTCAAAGGCCTCTTTTATCGCCGGAAAAAACCGCGCGCCTTCAGCGCTCAGTTCAACCCGGCGCGTGGTGCGGTTGAACAGTTGAATGTCAAAGCGCGCCTCCAGTGCCCGAATATGATGTGAAACGGCTGAATGGCTCACATGCAACTCGTCGGCAGCGGCGCGAAAGCTTAAATGCCGGGCAACAGCCTCAAAGGCGCGCAAGGCATTCAGCGGCGGCAGTTTTCTCGACATGATAATACCAATACATTCAGGAAAATTATTGTTTTATCTAGGTTTAATAATGCTTTACCGAAACATCACCGTTTAATTGATTAGATTTTCTAAACTATATGTAAGTTTTTGATAATTGTATACCCACCCGCATTTGCGTCACATGAGCTATCGATGTGAAAGGGGATAAACATGAGTGATACAATTGAACCTGCCCAGCGCAGGCGTGGTGGCAGAAATGCCCGCAAGGCGTTGCGCTCAGCACCGCTTGCCGATGATATCAAGCCGGTATGGCCGGGAATGCAATCGGATCGCTACCGTGCTCTATCCGCTTTGGACATGGACAATATTCATGCCGCCATCCTAGATACGCTCGAAACCATAGGCCTTGCCGACGCCATCCCCTCGTGCATAGAGGCGGTAACCAGGGCAGGTGGTTTTTTAAATGAAAAAGATCGCTTGTGTTTTCCTCGCGCCCTGATTGAAGACACCATTGCCACCGCCAACCGCTCCTTTTCGATTTATGGCCAGACGCCGCCCCATGATCTTGAGCCCACCGGCAACAAGGTCTATTTTGGCACCGGCGGGGCTGCCGTTCATATTGTTGATCCGGTGAGCGGGGAGTATCGTGAATCAACCCTGCAAGACCTCTATGAAATGGCCCGCATTGTTGATGTGATGGATCACATTCACTATTTTCAGCGCCCCATCGTTGCCCGCGACATGACCGGCGGCTTTGATCTTGACGTCAATACCGCCTACGCCAGCCTCAGTGGTACCACCAAACACGTAGGCACCAGTTTTGTCAGCCCTGAGAGTGTTAAGGCGACGCTGGAGATGCTCCATGTCATTGCCGGTGATGAAAAATCCTGGCGTCAACGCCCCTTTCTCAGCCAGTCCAACTGTTTTGTCGTACCGCCGCTAAAATTTGCCGTTGATGCCTGTCATTGTCTTGAAGCAGCCGTTTATGGTGGCATGCCGGTGTTATTATTGTCGGCGGGTCAAGCCGGGGCCACCGCTCCAGCAGCGCTCGCCACTACCATCATTCAGGCCTGGGCCGAAGTTCTGGCAGGTCTGGCTTATGTTAATGCGATAAAACCCGGTGCGGTGGCAATTTGCGGTCCGTGGCCGTTTGTTTCTGATTTGCGCACCGGTGCCATGTCTGGTGGCAGTGGTGAA
>CAZJUF010000303.1:0-4043 GCA_964549055.1 uncultured Hyphomicrobiales bacterium
ATAAAGCCAGCCGCGATTAACGGAACCCGTATTGTTATGGGCAATGACCGCAGCTTGTTCAACAGGCTTCTCATTACCCGACCTCTATCAGGGCGACCTTGGCGGCAATGTCATCGTAAAGGGTGGGTGGAAACTGTTTAAAACCGTCAAGCCCCAGCAATGCCAGAACAGCACGACCATCTGCGTTACTTTCCATGTTGAGAACTGCAGGAGAAAGAACCTTTAGTTTGTCGCTGCTGACCATTGAGCGGGCGCAGGCAATAGGTGGAAAACCCAGCCACTCGGATTTTTGAATGACTTTGGTCTGACTGATAAGATCAGGTTCGGTTTTGCGCATGGTTTCCCAGACATAACCGTCAACACTGCCACTGTCAGCCAGTCCTGAAGCAACAGCCCGCACCACATTACGATGACCGTATGTGAAAAATGTGCTGGAAAAATAACTTTCGGGGCGTTCTTTTAACTCCGCCAGTAATGCACGTGTGACAAGATAACCAGAATTACTGTCAGGATCGGAGAACGCATGCAGGTCACTCTTGAGATCAGCAAAAGAGGAGGCGTTGCGATCCTTTCCAGTGATGAGGTATGCTTGGTATAGAGGTTTGCCATGCCACAGCGGTACGGCCACCAGTTTCAACCGCTCGCGATTTTTAACAAACGGATAGCCGCATATCCAGGCCGCATCCAACTCACCCGAAATCAGCAGGGAGGTTACCTCTTGATAGGTTCGCCGTTGGACCAGAGTGACGGGAAGCCCTGTTGCTTTGGCAAGATAGGTCTTCAGTTTTTCCAGCAGTTCAATGTCATTATTGAGGAAAACCGGTGTTAAGCCAAACCGCAGTTCGCTAACCGGCTGAGCTGCCAATCGGCCGCTGGAAAGCATTCCTGCTGCAGCAACTGTTGATGCAATCTGCATCAAAGCAGTACGCCTGGTAAGTTTGCCCATTGAATTACTCTCCCCTGCATTCAAGCTGAATTCTGTTTGTTTCCAGCTGTTTACGCGGCTTTTTAGCAGTCTTTTTCTATCTGAATTTTATTTTACTCAATCGCTCCCCAACTCAAGTATTGAGTATATTGCCAGCTTTTTATTTAAGTCAAATCTCTCCTGATGACTGCACGTTCATGCAACAGGGTCTGCTTTAGCCTCATACCAGCCCTTGCTGGAGTTAACTATTTTCACCACTGACAGCATCACCGGAACCTCGACCAGGACACCAACCACTGTTGCCAGCGCCGCTCCTGATTGAAAGCCAAACAGCACAATGGCGGTGGCAACGGCGAGTTCAAAAAAATTACTCGCACCTATAAGAGTTGACGGGGCAGCGATACAATGAGCCACACCAAAGTGTCGGTTGAGCACATAAGTCAGCCCGGAAATGAAATATATCTGGATGGTGATGGGGATGGCCAGCAGCACAATAACCAAAGGCTGGGCGACAATTTGCCCACCCTGAAACCCGAACAGCAAAACCAGCATCGACAACAAGGCTGTAATCCCCAGTGGATCAAGTCGAACAAGCGTTCTGTCCAGTGCCTTTTGCCCTCCTTTGGCCATCAGGATTTTGCGCCAAATCTGCGCGCCAATCACCGGCAGGACAATATATAACACGACTGACAAGGTCAGGGTTTCCCACGGCACAGCGATTGCCGACATGCCCAGCAGCAAAGCGACAATGGGCGCAAAGGCAAACACCATGATAAGATCATTCAGGGCGACTTGCGATAAAGTGAAATTGGCATCACCCCGGGTGAGATTAGACCATACAAACACCATGGCGGTGCAGGGCGCGGCCCCCAGTATGATCATGCCCGCTATATAGCTGTCTATCTGGGCCTCCGGCAGCATATCGCGAAACCACCAGCCGACAAAAAGCCAGCCCAGAAGTGCCATGGTAAACGGCTTTACCGCCCAGTTGACCAACACGGTAATACTGCCACCCTTCCAGTGCTGCCGCACCTCATGCAGCGCACCGAAATCAACCTTGAGCAGCATCGGCACAATCATCAACCAGATGAGGACCGCCACCGGGATATTGACCTGAGCTATTTCCATTCGGCCCAGCGACTGGAAGAATGCCGGAAACAGCTGGCCAAGGACGATGCCAACGATAATACACAAAGCTACCCAGACGCTAAGATAGCGGGCAAAAAAACTGATTTGTGGGGCAGCTTGAGGTTGTAAATGTGTTTCAGTCATGGAGATTAAACTCTGTTTTAAGGGGAAGGTTCAAGGGTTGGCGAGAGAACGTTGCCAATCTCGTCTATGTGTTTTTTCAAAGACAATCTGTCGATAGTGTCCAGCGGCAGATTTACGAAACGATCGATACGGGTTTCGAGCTGACGGTAAGCATCCTTAAAGGCCAAAGCTTTTTGTGCATCAGAACCCTCAATCCCGGCTGGATCAGGCACACCCCAATGGGCGGTCATGGGCTGGCCCGGCCAGATCGGGCAGACCTCGCCAGCCGCATTGTCACAAACGGTAAAGATGAAATCGATGGCTGGCGCCTCGGGCTGCGCAAACTCATCCCAGTTTTTTGAGCGCAAATGCGAAGTTGAAAAATCAAGCTTCTCAAGCAATTCAATGGCAAAGGGATTAACCTTGCCTGCCGGATAGCTGCCGGCACTAAAGGCCTGAAAGCGCCCCTTGCCCCGTCGGTTCAAAATGGCTTCAGCGAGAATTGAGCGGGCAGAGTTGCCGGTGCAAAGAAACAAGACATTGTAGGGCTGATTTCCCGTTTGCCTTTTTTCTGAAAGCGGTAATGTGAGATCATCAACAAGCGGGCCACACAATTCCGGGCGGCCTTCGCAACAACCTTGAGTTAAGAATAAAACCAGATCATGGATAGCTGAAAGCTGCGGCGCATAAATAATTTCGCGGCCCCTTCGGGTGCGCTTGACCAGTCCGGCGCGAGACAGGAGAGCCAGATGCGTTGACACCGTGTTTTGCGGCGCAGCCATTTTGCGGGCGATATCGCCGGCAAGCAAACCGCCAGGACCACTTTTAATCAGCAGCCTGAAAATCTTTAACCGTGTTTCCTGCGACAACGCATGCAGGGTATCCATCGCGTGATTCAATTCCATATATCTCGAATTACAGATATATAAGCACCCTGTCAACCACTAAAGTGGCGGGCATACCAGGACTGAAGGAACTTCTGCCCGGTTACCAGGCATCCAGTTTCCACAGCAAAACCTGATGAAAAACAGCAATCTGTACACCGATTAAATGCAAGATCAATATTCAAATGGTGGAGGTGAGGGGAAAATCCGCAATCGGGAACCAAGGGGTGCGACCGCAGCCCCGGCGATCGTTCGCCGCGGGGAAGACCGGAGTTGACCCATAGCGGACTCGATGAGGGTAAACCAAGACCGCCCCCAATGTGAACTGGAGGCGGTGCATTTCGCGGGTATTAGATTATGGACAGTTTTTCGGCGGAAGATTTGCCGTTTTGTCCGGCTTGAAGTTCATAAGAGACCTTCTGCCCTTCAGCAAGTGTGCTAAGTCCGGCAGCTTCAACAGCCGAAATGTGAACAAATGCATCGTTTGAGCCGTCATCAGGCTCGATGAATCCAAAACCTTTAGCTGGATTAAACCATTTAACAGTACCAGTAGCCATAGTAATTTTCCTCTAACAGGAGTATTGAACCGCACCTCACACCATGTGATGGCGCAGTGTATTAGCGTTCACACTGCAAGGGATAATTATACTAATCGGCAAGCCGGTAATTTAAATAGCACAGAAACAAATGTTAAACGTATGTGCAATATATAGGCGCTTTCTCAAAAAATTCAATGGTTCATTTGAGCCGTGCGTGGCTTTTAAGATGGTGGTCTGATTCAACTGCAGAAGCGGCCATGACATACAGCCCGGAGTTTGCTCGGAAAGACGGCGATTGAGTGCACAATACCCCCGCTATTCTCAATCTTAGTAGCTTTGGTGGTTCACCCGGATTTTTTGGCCTCGGCCTCCGCTGCTTCCTTGGCCAAACGCAAGGCCTTGAGTTTCAGGGTTTTTTCATTGTTCTCCAGCCTTATTTTTTCT
>CAZJUF010000304.1:0-4026 GCA_964549055.1 uncultured Hyphomicrobiales bacterium
TTGCTCAGATAGCTGGCAAAAGGCTGGCCGGTTTCAATGATTTTTGTTCCGGGATAAGGCGTGTTTTCAGCCGCCCATGCCCCTTGCAGACTTAAGACAAACACAATCAACATAATGGGTAAACGCATTGTTTTCATTTCCTTATCTTACGCTTCATTTGCCAGAGCTTTTAATATGCGAGCCCAGCTTCTGGCTCCTTTGTGAAAACTGTTAATTTCATATTTTTCATTGGGGCTGTGGATACGGTCTTCGACCAGACCGAAGCCCAACAAAAGACTGTCCATGCCCAACTCGGATTTAAAACTGCCGACAATCGGAATTGAACCACCACATCCCATCAAAACACAGGGCTTGCCAAATTCCTCTTCCAGAGCCTTGGCAGCGACGGGGGTAAAGCGGTCTCCACTTGGCATTTCGATGGCGGGATCATTGGAATGCCCGAGAAATTCTACTGTGCAATCGTCAGGTACGCGGGCTTCGACAAAGCTTCGAAAGGCAGCGCTTATCCTGTCAGGGTCCTGTTTGCCGACCAGTCTGAATGAGATTTTTGCCGAAGCAACTGAAGGGATGACTGTCTTTGAGCCTTCGCCGGTATAGCCGGATAAAATACCATTAACATCGCAGGTGGGCCGCGACCATACCTGCTCGAGCACAGAACGACCCTTTTCACCGGCAGCGTGCTTAAGTCCTATCTCTGCCAGAAAATCCTCAGGACTGAAATCGAGATTGTCCCACTGTGCTTTCAGGTCTGATGGCAGTTCGGCAACGCCGTCATAAAACCCCGGCACCATTATACGACCGTCACTGTCATGAAGATCGGCAATAATCCTGGCCAGAACGCGCACCGGATTTCGCGCAGCCCCGCCGTATGATCCTGAATGAAGATCCATTTGCGCAGCGGTAACAATAATTTCCTCATAGACCAGACCGCGCAACCGGGTGGTTATTGCCGGGGTATCCTCATTCCACATGTTGGTGTCACAGACGAGCACATGATCGGCTTTGAGTTCTTCGGCATTTTCTTCAAGAAATTTCGCTAAAGAAGGACTGCCGCATTCTTCTTCACCTTCAAACAGGACCGTTATTTTCAGTGGCAATTGACCCTCAACCGCCATCAGGGCACTGCACGCTTCAACGAACGTCATCAACTGACCTTTGTCATCATGCACGCCGCGCGCAACAATATGCTCGCGCCCGTTTTCGCCGACCTTTCTGGTGGCTTCAAAGGGCGGGCTGTCCCACAGCTCAATCGGGTCGGCGGGCTGCACATCATAGTGACCATAAAACAGGACGTGGGGAACCGGTTCAGCCAAACTCTCCGGCGCATAATGTGCAACCACCATCGGGTGGCCCGTGGTGGTGCGGACGGATGCGTCAAACCCTATGACCTTTAATCTGTCCGATAACCAGTCAGCCGCCTTGCGGCACTCAGAAGCATATGCGGGATCAGTTGATACGCTGGGGATGGCAACGAGGTCTGACAGACGGTTCAGACTTTTCTCCAGATTTGAATCAATGTGATCGAGTACCTTGTTGATATCACTCATCTATTATTACTTCTCATAAACTTTTGTTGCTCTGCGCTGCGGCACCCAACATCCATACATTGGTTAAAACCATTGTATTTCAGTACGTTAGAATCCCTTTTTGATTGTCCCCAGCAAACCCCTAACCAATGCGCGGCCAATCTGGGTTCCCATTGACCTGAGAACGGAATTGACCACGGATTGAGTGGTCGATTGGGCGCGTGAGCGGCGGCGCGCCGGTGCTCTGCGTCGCGAACTCGTTTTTGGCACCGTGTAAGAGCCGCGCTTTTTAGTTTTTGCTTTGGTCTCGGCTTTTTGCCGGGCTTCTTCGGCCTCCGCTTTGGCCTCGGCGCGTTTGGCCAATACTTCGTAAGCTGAATTGCGGTCAATTGCTTCGTCATAAAGGCCATAGACGGGGCTGTCTTTCATTACCTTTTTGCGCTCTTTTGGCGTGATCGGTCCCATGCGTGAAGACGGCGGTCTGATCAAGGTGCGTTGAACAATCGATGGCACGCCTTTTTTCTCCAGCGTTGACACCAGCGCTTCGCCCACACCCAGTTCCATGATCACTCGATTGACGTTGAAATCCTTGTTTGGACGGAAAGTTTCAGCGGCAGCTTTTACCGCTTTTTGGTCGCGCGGCGTAAAGGCACGCAAGGCATGTTGCACCCGGTTGCCCAGTTGCCCCAGTACCACGTCAGGCACATCAAGCGGGTTCTGGGTGACGAAATAAACGCCAACGCCTTTGGAGCGGATGAGGCGCACAACCTGCTCGACTTTTTTCATCAAAACTTTGGGGGCTTCACTGAACAGCAAGTGCGCTTCATCAAAGAAAAACACCAGCTTGGGCTTATCGGGATTACCAACCTCCGGCAGCTCTTCAAACAGTTCCGACAACATCCACAATAGGAATGTTGCGTAAAGCTTCGGTGACAACATCAATTTGTCGGCAGCCAGAATATTGATGTAGCCAAGACCATCATTTGTGGTGCGCATGATATCAGAGATATCGAGTGCCGGTTCGCCAAAAAACATGTCTGCGCCCTGATCTTCCAGGCTGAGCAGGCGGCGCTGAATGGCGCCCACCGACATTTTGCTGACCGCACCATATTGCATGGTCAACTCCTTGGCGCGTTGAGCCACATGGACCATCAATGAGCGCAGGTCTTTCATATCCAGCAGCGCCAGTTTTTCATCATCCGCCAGCCGGAAGGCAATATTCAAAACCCCTTCCTGGGTATCATTCAAGCCCAGCAATCGCGCCAGCAACAAGGGTCCCATTTCGGAAATTGTGGTGCGGATGGGGTGGCCCTGTTCGCCAAACAGATCCCAGAAAACAACGGGAAAATCCTCGTAAACATATTCAGCATCAAAGCCGATGGTTTTAGCCCGCTTTTCGAGAAAATCCTTACTCTCACCGGCCATTGCCAACCCGGCAAGATCGCCCTTTACGTCAGCGCAGAATACCGGCACGCCTTGTTTGGCAAAGCCTTCGGCCATGATCTGCAAGGTGACGGTTTTACCGGTGCCGGTGGCCCCGGCAATCAGTCCGTGGCGGTTGGCGAGTTTCAAATTAAGCACTTCCGGCTTAACGCTGGTGCCAAGATAAATCGTATTGTCGGGTCCCATAAAAATCCTTAAGCGTTCGAAGTTTTTTGCACTGTAACGAGGTTTGCCGCCACAATGCAAACAGATGTCTTGAAGAACATGCAACCCGCATGCAATATGTGCACAGAAACATGATTATAAACCGGAGAAAAACTTATGGAAGAACTCATCGGTCGCATTGTTGCTGCCACTGGCATTGACGAAGCGTTGGCGAAAAAAGCCATCGGCATTATTCTGCAACTGGTAAAATCGGAAGGCCCGGCGGATAAAGTTGGCGAATTGTTCGCAGCCCTGCCCGGTGCATCAGAATTTGCCGATGAATTTGGCGACAGCGGTGGTGGTGGCTTAATGGGTGCGTTTGGCGGCGGTGCCATGGCAGCGTTGGGCAAACTTCAAAGTGCCGGCATGAGCATGGGCGACATTCAAAGTGCCGGTAAAGAAGTGATCGGATATGCCAAGGAAAACGCCGGTGAAGAACTGGTGGGCGACGTGATTGGCTCGATTTCCGGCCTTGGCGGTTTCGTCTAAAGGACAGGACAACAAGCCTTGGGATTTTTTGCAAAAGACGCTATGATTGTGCAGTGCAATAAAACTTAAGGTTTGGCGATGAGCGATTTTTCCCTTGGTGACGAGTTCCCGCGACCGAGCCATGATGACTGGCTTGGACTGGTGGAAAAGACCCTGAAGGGTGCTGATTTTGATGACACTTTGATCTCGCACACCTATGACGGCTTGCCTATTGAGCCGCTTTATTACGGGCAACAAGATACACAAGAGTTGGGAGAAGCGCCTTATCGCCGCGGTGCACGAGATAATTCCATTCACTTGTGTCAGAGCTATTCCAACCCTGACATCGCCCAGACCAACAAGGAAATTCTTGGCGACCTCGCCG
>CAZJUF010000305.1:0-4010 GCA_964549055.1 uncultured Hyphomicrobiales bacterium
ATCGGCCATGAAGGCTTCAAGTCCCTTGTCGGTCAACGGATGCTGCGCCAGTCCTTTGAGTACAGAAGGTGGAATGGTGGCAACGTCCGCTCCAGCTAAGGCAACTTCTTTAACATGCACCGGTGAGCGAATGGAGGCGGCCAGAATTTCAGTATTGAGCGCCTCATAATTATCATAAATAATGCGAATATCCTCAATCAGCTCCATGCCCGATAAGCCGAGATCATCGATGCGGCCAATGAAAGGAGAAATAAATGCGGCCCCCGCCTTGGCGGCCAGTAACGCCTGATTGGCGCTGAAGCACAAGGTGACATTGACCATCGTGCCTTCGTTGGACAATACCCGGCAGGCTTTAAGCCCGTCCCAGGTCAGCGGCACTTTTATGGCAACATTTTTGGCAATACCTGCAAGCGTGCGGCCTTCGGCAATCATCTTGTCAGCCTCTAAAGCTGCAACTTCGGCACTGACTGGACCTTCCACAAGCTCGCAGATCTCGGCAATGACTTCCTTGAAATCGCGCCCGGATTTGGCAATCAGCGACGGGTTGGTTGTCACCCCGTCAACCATGCCGGTATCGTTAAGTTCGCGAATTTCTTCTATAACGGCTGTATCAATAAAAAATTTCATAGTTAAGGTCTTTTACCTTTGTTGTTGCCCAAGCCTGTTACATGTTTATGGGAACAGTAAAACATGCGAATCAGATCCGTGATTGTTATCGCTTGAGCGACACTCTACATTTTGGACGGAAAATATCAATATTTTAAGGTGCGTCACCAAAGGAGTTGGATTTTGAATATGGTAACGGCAGATGAAGTCTGTGTGCAGGTTTTGCTGCCACTGGCACTGCCTGTGGCATATTCTTATCTTGCTCCGGCGGCCATGGATCTGGTGCCGGGCCATTATGTGCGTGTTCCCTTAGGTCCGCGCCAGATGACTGGCGTGGTTTGGTCAATTGAAGAAGCAGGCGAAGAACCTGAAATCTCCCGCGACCGGCTTAAATATGTAGCTGAGCGCTTTGAGACACCACCGATGCCGCAAACCCAGCGCCGCTTTGTTGATTGGGTCGCCGGATACACTTTAAGTGCGCCGGGGTCTGTCCTGCGCATGTGTCTGCGCTCCACCGAAGCCCTGTCACCGCCAAAACCACAGATGGGCTACAGAATTGGTGGTCCTGAACCTGCGCGTTTAACCCCTCAGCGCCAGCGGGTTTTAGAAGCCGCCAGCGATGACATGTTGTTGCGACCGGCAGAATTGGCCGAAATGGCTGGGGTAACCATGAGCGTTGTGCGCGGGCTAATCGACGCCAAAACCCTTGTCGGCGAAGTGCTGCCGCCGCTGAAATCCTTCGACAAGCCAGACCCGCGTGCACACCAGGTGCAACTTTCAGCCGAGCAGGCAAAAGCAGCAACGGTTTTGCGCGCCAATGTAGCTGCACGCAAATATTCCGTAACCTTGCTGGATGGCGTCACCGGTTCTGGCAAAACTGAAGTTTATTTTGAAGCCATTGCCGCCACGGTGGAACGCGGGTGCCAAGTATTGTTAATGCTGCCGGAAATTGCGCTCACCAAAGGTTTCGTTAAAAGGTTCGAACAACGCTTTGGCGTCAGGCCGGCTGAATGGCATTCAGGCATGACGGCGCGCATGCGTCAACGCGTCTGGCGCGGAGTTGCTCTGGGCGAAGCAAGGGTGGTTATCGGTGCGCGCTCTGCTTTGTTCCTGCCGTTTAGCGATCTCGGGCTGATTGTGGTTGATGAAGAACATGACACCGCCTTCAAGCAGGAAGATGGCGTTATATACCACGCCCGCGATATGGCGGTCGTTCGCGCAACTCTGGGAAAGTTTCCCGTTGTGCTCAGTTCTGCCACCCCGGCATTGGAAACGCTTGTGAATGTCGACAACGAGCGCTACCAATCAGTGCAATTGACCCGGCGTCATGCCGGTGCAAGCTATCCGCAAATGAGTATCATCGATTTAAAAACCGAAGGTCCTGAGCCGCAAAAATGGATCGCGCCGCGTCTGGTGGCCGCCATGGCGGAAACTTTGGGCGATGGCGAACAGGTGCTGCTGTTTTTGAACCGCCGCGGTTACGCACCCCTCACCCTGTGCAGACGCTGTGGGCATCGTTTTAAATGCCCCGATTGCGATGCCTGGCTGGTCGAACATCGTTTTCGCCGCCAGTTGCAATGTCACCATTGTGGCTTTAACACCAACCGGCCCGATGAATGCCCCTCGTGTCAGGCGCAAGGCTCGCTTGTGGCGTGCGGTCCCGGTGTTGAGCGTATCGCCGAAGAAGCAGCCGAACTTTTTCCCGACGCCCGGTTGAGTATTCTGTCCAGCGACATGTCGTCGCACAAAAGTCTGAGTGACATGTTATTGGACATCACCGAGCGCAAAGTTGATCTGATTATCGGCACACAGTTAGCGGCCAAAGGCCATCATTTCCCCGGCCTTACTTTAGTGGGCATTATTGATGCTGATATTGGCTTTGGTCAGGGTGACCCGCGCGGTGCCGAGCGCACCTATCAGATTTTACGTCAGGTCGCCGGGCGCGCCGGGCGCGAAAAGCAGCCGGGGCGCGCCTTCATACAAACCTATGCCCCCGAACATCCCGCCATTGACGCCCTGATCAAAGGCGATCGTGATGCCTTTTATGATCACGAACGTGAAGTCCGCAAACGCTCGGGCTTTCCTCCCTATGGCCGATTGGCCAGCATAATTTTATCCGGCCCCTCACAAACCAGCGTCGAACAATTTGCCCGAATGCTCGCCCGCAGTGCTCCTTCCGGCGAGGGCGCGCGCGTACTGGGCCCCGCTCCCGCTCCCATTGCTGTTATTCGCGGGCGTCACCGCTATCGCTTGTTAGTCAAAACAAAGCGGGATTTTAATATGCAAAAATATATCTCCCAATGGTTGCAACCACTCAAAATACCCTCAAACCTCCGGCTTTCGATTGATGTTGATCCGCAAAGTTTCTTTTAATTCGAGAACATTTGCGTATAATTGGGCCTCAGGCAGGGGTGAAGGCAAAAAGAGCCAATTTTGTGCACTCAAATCAAGTGTCCATATTGCATGGGCCTGCCATGTGTGATAGATCATGCGCGGCGGCAGGCGTTTTGAGCGCCTGTGGTTGTATTTCGTATTGTAAAAGTGACATATATTCAAAGATTTAACCGCTGACTGGTGTCGGTTTTTAGATAATTGTTGAAAGAAATTCTAAGTGGCAGGACAAGACCCGATACTAGCAGGAATGCCCGGACGTTATGCGACAGCTCTGTTTGAGTTGGCGCTTGAAAGCAAATCTCTCGACGGTATTTCGAAAGATCTTGGCAAAATTCAGGAAATGCTGGAAAGCAGCAGTGATCTGGACCGTCTGGTTAAAAGCCCGGTGTTTTCCACCGATGAGCAATTACGCGCCTTAAGTGCTGTTTTCAAAAAAGTAAAAATTTCCAAACTGACGCTGAATTTTGTCAGTCTGATCACGTCCAACCGCAGGCTTTTCGCCATTGAGGACATGATCAAGGCTTTTTCCATGTTATTGGCGCAGCACCGCGGAGAAATTACCGCTGAAGTCACATCGGCTACCAAGCTGACGACAAAGCAGATGAATGCCGTGAAATCGGAATTAAAAGCAGTCGTGGGTCGCGACGTTAAACTCGTACCCCACGTAGATGCCTCTTTGCTGGGTGGTCTGATCGTAAAGGTCGGCAGCAGGATGGTTGATAGTTCCCTTAAAACCAAGCTTGACGGCTTGAAAATCGCCATGAAAGAGGTTGGCTGATGGATATAAAAGCTGCGGAAATCTCCGCAATTTTAAAAGAACAGATTAAAGGCTTTGGCAAGGAGGCTAAAGTATCGGAAATTGGCCAGGTACTGTCAGTTGGTGACGGTATCGCGCGTATTCACGGGCTTGATAATGTTCAGGCTGGTGAAATGGTCGAATTCCCCGGTGGCATTCGCGGCATGGCGCTTAACCTTGAAGTCGACAATGTCGGCGTCGTTATTTTCGGCTC
>CAZJUF010000306.1:0-3992 GCA_964549055.1 uncultured Hyphomicrobiales bacterium
TTTCCCTGCATCAGCTGAAACGTACCGATTGGCTTACCAAACTGCTGACGCTCATGCACGTAAGGCACCACCACATCCATGCACGCTTGCATGATACCCAAGGGACCGCCAGCCAGCACCACGCGCTCGTAATCAAGCCCGCTCATCAACACTTTTACCCCGCCGCCAACTTCCCCAAGCACATTTTCTTCCGGTATCTCACAATCTTCAAACACCAACTCGCAAGTGTCAGAGCCGCGCATACCCAGTTTGTCGAGTTTTTGCGCGGTTGAAAATCCCTTAAAAGTCTTTTCAACCAGAAAGGCGGTAATACCGCGCGATCCGGCTTGGGCGTCGGTTTTGGCGTAGACCACAAGTGTTTCAGCCTCAGGCCCGTTGGTGATCCACATCTTGGTGCCGTTGAGCACGTAAACGTCGCCTTTTTTTTCAGCCTTGAGTTTCATCGAAACCACGTCCGAGCCGGCGCCGGGCTCAGACATCGCCAGAGCGCCCACATGAGCGCCCGATATCAGCTTGGGCAAATAGCGTTGCTTTTGTTCAGGCGTGCCATTGCGGCTGATCTGGTTGACGCACAGATTTGAGTGCGCCCCGTATGACAATCCGACGCTTGCCGAGCCGCGCGAAATTTCCTCCATGGCAATCACATGACCAATATAGCCCATGCCAGCACCGCCATATTGTTCTTCCGCTGTAATTCCCAGAAGGCCAAGTTCACCAAGCTGCGGCCACAGATCACGCGGAAACTGATTGGTCTTGTCGATTTCCTCAGCCCGCGGGGCAATCCTGTCGGCGGTAAAAGACCGCACGGTATCGCGCAACATATCAGCTGTTTCATCGAGACCAAAATTCAGGGATGGAAAATCATTTGCTATCATGGAAACCCCTCTTGAATGCCGGATCATCAGGCGTGTCTGTCAAAGTTATACAGGCACCTATACCGTTTGCACATTTAATCCGGCTGACATCGCTTGAACAGGCATAGACACCCTTCTCACGGGCGCGAATTTCGAAATTGGAATTGCGGGGCTCAAATTCAGTCATAACGCCCTTTGTAGATACGTAAGGTATGCTGACATATTTTCATTATGCCGGTTTCTCTTGTCGTGGCAAGATAAAATGCTGCCACCGCTAGGCGATATTCCACGTCAGGTGAGCCACCACGCGGCCAGGCCCAGAAACGAGAAGAAGCCGACAACATCGGTTACCGTGGTAACAAAAACGCTTGAGGCAATAGCCGGATCGATGTCGAGCCGATCGAGCATAATGGGGATGACGATACCGGAAAGACCGGCAACAATCATATTAACGGTCATGGCGGCAGCAATCACCAGCCCCAAAGTCAGACTGCCAAACCAGAAATACGCCACCACCCCCATGATGACGGCAAATATACAGCCGTTTATCAATCCGACCAGAACCTCACGCGTGATAATTCGCATGGCATTGACGGGGACGAGATCGCGCGTGGCAATGGAACGTACAGCCACCGTCATGGTCTGGGTGCCGGCGTTGCCCCCCATGGAGGCCACTATCGGCATCAACACCGCCAGCGCCACCAGTTGCTCTATCGTCGCATCAAACAGGGCGATGACCATGGAGGCTAGAATAGCCGTTGCCAGATTGATCAACAGCCAGGTCAGGCGACCACCAACCGTGCTGAACACACTGTCAGCCAGGGATTCATCACCAACACCACCGAGGCGATGGATATCCTCGCTGGCTTCTTCGTGAATAACGTCAACCACATCATCAATTGTGATAACGCCGACCAGCCGGTCAAACTGATCCGTCACCGCCACTGAAATCAGGTTGTAACGTTCGAAAATATGCGCCACTTCCTCCTGGTCCAGATCAACAACAACGGTGATGGGGTTTGCTTCCATAATATCGCGAATGGAAATATCGCGCTGGGTGCGCAAAATGCGATCAAGGCCGATTTTTCCCAACAGGTGATTGGCCGGATCAACCACGAATATGTCCTGAAAACTGTCGGGTAAATCTTTCGACTGACGCAGAAAATCAATGGTCTGACCCACAGACCAAAAGCCCGGAACCGATATAAAATCGACCTGCATCATGCGCCCGGCGCTGTCTTCCGGGTAGTCTAGTGAACGCTCCAGCGTGGCTCGGTCAGCGGCGGGCAGATGTCCGAGAATATCGCTTTTTTCAGCCTCATCGAGGTCTTCAAGCAGATAGACCGCATCGTCCGAATCAAGTTCGCGCACAGCTTCAGCCACGACTTCATTTGGCAGAATGTCCAGCACGTCATCACGCACCGTCTCATCAAGCTCGGACAAGGCGCTAAAATTGAGGTCTTCACCCAACATGGCGATAAAATCACGCCGCACACCAGGGGCCAGCAATTCGATCAAATCAGCAAGGTCAGCTTCGTGCAATTTTGCAATCAGACTATCCAGTTGCTCTTTATCGTGCGCCGCGGCTGCCTGGCTTACCGCCTGAATAAATTCAGGCGCAATCGTGCCGTCTTCGTCTGCTATGGTGATTTCAGGAGTATTGGCGGCCATAAGCACCCGGTCTTTCTATGAGTTCCCGCCTTCAGGCTTATACATGATTGCCGCAAGATGGAAGGCCTGAATAAGCAAAACCGGGCAAATCAGAACCTTCAGGACTTCTTGAACAAATGCCCAAACCCTGATATCCAGTTTCTTAAGAACATAGGGAGCAAAAAACGCGTTGGTGCCGGACAGCGCCACAGTCTCGCCCGATTTCTTCTAAAGAGATATCGGCGACAGATTATCATTTTTAATTTTTGCTGATTGCCCAGTTTGGCGAACGCGAAAAGCACCACTGTAACTGGTGGAACAAGAGACAATAAAAGGAAGACAACTCATGAAATTCAACACAGCCAGCATCAAAATCCTGGCAGCAGCCATTGTCATGACCGGCTTTGCAGCAGCACCTGTTTCAGCCCAGCAGTATGATTTTCTCTCCCCCCCCAATCCCGACACCAACCGGTTATACCGCGTTAACGTCAAAACCGGCGAGATGGGTGCATGCTGGTATGGCCGCGACAAGGGCATTGGTTTCACCGATTGCCGTCCTGTCGGTGAAGGCGCAGGCCCGCAAGTCCCCGGCCGCTACAAATTATTTGCAACAAAGTTCGATTCCGAAAAAGGCGTCTTCCGCGTCAACACCTTAACCGGCGCCATGAGCTTATGCTGGGTAAGACGCGGCAGCCTGGTCTGCACCGCCTTCAACCGGTAGGTTTGAAAAAAGACCACGCCCCGCCATCACCCACGATTTGGCGCGGCGTGCTCAAGCGTAAAAGTACAAAGGCTGGTACCTTCGCCCGCCCCCACGGAGCGTTCAGCCCAAAGGGCCGTAATGTTGAATGTAAAATTGGTGCCTCATAGGCGACATAGATGGGCGCTGGCATGAAGTGGTCCAAGTACCTTAATTTTGACCAACAACATTGCTATGATGTTTGTGTTTGAACTCAATCTTATAATGATACTGTCAGGCGCGGGTTAATCGTTGAAAATGTGCATTTGAGGTCGTTTCCGTCCAAAGTCTGCTGGAACTCTTCCTTTGGCAACAGACGGAAATGGGTTCCCGTCATTTTCGTAGTCAGAATTCGGTCGCAACGAAATGTGCGCGGCGCATCGCGCAGATGATCAAACGCGATCACATACCAAACGGGATAGTTTAACAAAAGGTAGTGAGGTTCGATCTGCCGTTCGGACGTTACACCGCCCTCTTTTTGGTATCGTATCGCAAGCGTTCCCTGCTCAATGAATGCCTGATGCAGGACCTGTACGACACGTTTGGGAGGGGCAGTGACATTCGCTTGGACATAGGTTGATGCCGTGACACCAATCAGTATGCGGGATTTCAAGCGATTCACTTTGTGATGTTTTTCAGGCGAAAATGATGCCACCAACTGTCGCCTGACCGAATCTAGGCTGGCCAGAAACATTGGTGAGTTCATTTGCTCTGCCACCGCGATGCTAATTAGAAGATCAACCGCCTCA
>CAZJUF010000307.1:0-3979 GCA_964549055.1 uncultured Hyphomicrobiales bacterium
GGCAAAATGTTGCCCACCACTATGATTTGTCCAGTCAGCTTTACGATCTTTTCCTCGATAAAAACCGGCAATATTCCTGTGCTTATTTTTCTGACCCTAAGATGTCGCTGGATCAGGCCCAGGAAGCCAAGATGACACACATCGCAGCAAAGTTGCTGGTGCAACCGGGCCAGCGCATACTGGAAATCGGTTCAGGCTGGGGCGGTCTTGCTATTTATCTCGCCAGGGTTACCGGTGCAGATGTTACCGGTGTCACACTCTCTGTGGAACAACATGAATATTCCTGCAAACTGGTCGAAAAACTCGGGCTCAGTGATCGGGTACGGTTTTTTTTACGCGATTATCGTGAAGAAGAAGGCACCTACGACCGGGTGGTATCGGTTGGTATGCTGGAGCATGTGGGCGCCTACAGGTATGGCGAATATTTTGGAAAAATCAGGCAATTACTGAGTGACGATGGTATCGCCCTGGTGCATACAATCTCGCACATGGATGAACCTTATCCCACCAATCCGTGGTTACAGAAATACATTTTCCCCGGCGGCTATGCTCCTGCCCTGTCCGAGTTGTTTCCAACAATCGAAAAAGCCGGACTGTGGGTCAGTGACGTCGAGATTTTGCGCATGCATTATGCCTGGACGCTGCGGTTGTGGCGGGAGCGTTTTGTTGCCAACTGGGATACAGCCGCGGAGCTTTATGACGAAAAGTTTTGCCGCATGTGGGAATTTTATCTTGCCGCCAGTGAAACCACTTTTCGCCACCAGGGCCATATGGTGGCGCAAATTCAGTTGATCAAATCAGTGGATACGGTGCCTTACACGCGCGGTTACATTGCCGAATGGGAAAACCTTCTCGATAAATCCTGAACTCCCGGACAATTGTGCATTGCATCATTTTGTCCAGGGGTGTTATCAATACAGTCATTATTTGACGATTTTTTCCAAATTTTCAGCGAGGAAAACAATGGCAAAACTGCCTTCCAATTTTTACAAGCCTTTGGCCATTGGCGCCCCCGACCCGTTACGTGAGATGCCGGTCAGGTTAGAGAGAATGATCCATTTTTTGCCCCCGCATGTGGAAAAACTGCGCAACCGCATCCCACAGCTGATTGATCAGGTTGATGTTATTTTAGGCAATCTTGAAGACGCCATCCCGGTTGAAGCCAAGGAAGAGGCGCGCAAGGGTTTCATTGCCATGGCCAATGATCATGAGTATGGCAACACCGGCCTTTGGGTGCGCATCAATGGCCTGCACAGCCCGTGGGTGCTGGATGATCTCACCGACATCGTCGCGCAAGCCGGTAACAAGCTTGATGTTGTCATGGTGCCAATGGTTCAGGGTGTTTGGGATATTCATTATGTCGATCAGCTTTTGGCCCAGCTTGAAGCCCGTCATGGGGTTGAAAAACCAATATTGATCCACGCTATTTTAGAGACTGCCGAGGGTGTCAAAAATGTTGAGGACATCGCTGCAGCCTCCCCGCGCATGCACGGAATGAGCTTGGGCCCGGCTGACCTTGCCGCCTCACGCGGCATGAAAACCACCCGTGTGGGGGGTGGCCATCCCCATTATGGCGTGTTGGCAGACGAAGTATCGCCGGATCAGGCGCGCACGTTTTATCAACAAGACCTGTGGCACTATACGATCGCCAAAATGGTTGATGCCTGCGCCTCAAACCATATCAAGGCGTTTTACGGACCATTTGGTGATTTTTCAGATGCACAGGCCTGTGAAGCGCAATTCAGAAATTCGTTTCTGCAAGGCTGCGCTGGAGCCTGGACGTTGCATCCCAATCAGATAGATATCGCCCGGCGGGTGTTCAGTCCTGATGTGGACGAAGTCAAATTCGCTGTTCGGATACTGGCAGCTATGCCCGATGGCGCCGGGGCGGTGATGATCGACGGTAAAATGCAGGATGACGCCACCTGGAAACAGGCCAAAGTCATCGTTGATCTGGCAAAAATGGTGGCAGAGACAGACGCGAATTTGGCCAAAGCTTACGGGTTTTGATAAAAATATCCCCGATGCGGGCTAAAAATAGCCACATGGATGACCTATATTGAAAATAGGGCTTATGCTTTGGGGTTTTGTCCTGTATTCTTGGTAATTGAGTTTATGAAAGTGGATATACCATCGAGATGGAACAGATTAAGCGGACGGCAAAATTCAGTATCGGCCAGATCGTCGCCCACCGGGTTTTTCCGTTTCGTGGCGTGATTTTTGATGTTGATCCGACCTTCAACAATACCGATGAATGGTGGGAATCCATTCCCGAAGAAGTGCGGCCAATCAAGGATCAGCCGTATTACCATTTGCTGGCCGAGAATGAAGATACTGAATATGTTGCCTATGTGTCGGAACAAAACCTGATTGTTGATACTCTGGGAGAACCCATTCACCACCCGCAGGTGAATGAAATTTTCAGCAGCTACGAAGAAGGTGGCAATTACAAAATTCGCGATTTTATCGCCAATTAGACACTGTTCCCCGCGCCTTGCTCCGCTATAGTGCCGCATGTATTGCATCCGCGAATCACTCATCCGTATATTTGGTTTAATCTGTATTGCCGCCGCTGTCTGGGGGCTGCCTTCGCCTGCCTATGCGCAACCCGCGCCTGCAATCGCCATGCACGGCGAGCCCAAATACCAACCGGGTTTCAATAATTTCGACTATGCCGATCCAAACGCCAAACGCGGCGGCAAAATCTCATTTGCCACGGTTGGCACATTTGACAGTCTCAACCCGCTGATTATCAAAGGTGTGGCGGCACTGGGCATCAGAAAACATGTCTATGAAAGCCTGATGGCGCGCAGCTTTGACGAGCCTTTTTCGCTCTATGGTCTGATAGCTGAAACCATCGAAGTGCCCGACGATCGCTCGTGGGTGAGTTTCACGTTGCGACCCGAAGCACGGTTTTCCGACGGCAAACCAATCACTGTTGACGATGTGATCTTCTCGCTTGAGACTTTGCGCGATCAGGGTCGGCCCAATCACCAGTTTTATTATTCCAAAGTTATAAAGATTGAGCGCAGCACCTCGCATAAGGTAAAATTCATTTTCGGCGAAGACCGCGATCGCGAATTGCCACTGATCCTGGGATTAATGCCGATATTGCCCAAACATGCTTTCGTCGACAAAGCTTTTGATGTCACCAGTTTTGACAAGCCGATTGGCAGCGGTGCTTATGTTGTTGATACGGTTTCACCGGGTCGACGCATCACCTATAAGCGCAACCCGGATTACTGGGGTTATAATCTGGGCGTCAACAAGGGCCGATTTAATTTTGATGTTATTTCGTACGATTATTACCGCGATGACACCTCGGCCTTTGAAGCTTTTAAAAGCGGATTATTTGATTTTCGCGCTGAAGAAGACCCGACCAAATGGGCGACGGCCTATGATTTCAAAGCGGTTAAAGACGGCTCCATTGTCGTTGAGGAATTCAAAACCGGCGTGCCTTCAGGGCTATATGGCCTGGTTTTCAACACACGGCGCAAACTCTTTGCAGATGCCAGGGTTCGTCAGGCCATGATCTTGTTGTTTGATGGAAAATGGATCAACAAAAACCTGTATCATGACCGCTTCAAACGCACCCAGAGCTATTTTGGCAACTCGGAACTATCATATAAAAACCAGCCTGCATCCGTTGAAGAACGCGAGATACTGGCCAGGGCGCAAGCCATCGTTGCCCCTGAATTTCTCGATAACACTTACAAGTTGCCGCAAGGGGATGGCTCCGGGCGCAATCGCCAGAACCTGAGGAAAGCCATTGGCCTGTTTCGACAGGCCGGTTACGAGCTTGTGGCGGGCAAATTAATTCAAAAAGACAGCAAAAGGCCATTCAGTTTTGAAATTCTCGTGGTTAGTCGTGATCAGGAGCGTTTGGTTTTAAGCTATGCAACGGCCCTGAAACGCGCAGGAATTGATGCCCGTATCCGGCAGGTGGACACGTCGCAATTTGAGCAGCGCAAACTGAAAT
>CAZJUF010000308.1:0-3975 GCA_964549055.1 uncultured Hyphomicrobiales bacterium
GGCTCAAGGCCGGGACGGTGTGGAGAACAGCTGTCTACGACACCATTTAATTCAAGCCTTCCTATGCCCCTAAGCGACCTTGATTTGGTCGACGAATGAATCGACGCTCATTTTCAGGATTTCTGAATTTTTGGACAATTGTTCTGCCGCTGTAGAAACCTGATCCGATGCTGCCGCAGCTTCCTGCGAGGCTTCGGTTACACCGGCAATGTTTGAAGATACCAGATCGGTTCCCGCCGCTGTTTCCTCAATGCTGCGGGCAATCTCCTGGGTGGCAACGCCCTGCTCACCCATGGCGGATGCTATTTCGCTGGAGAAGGAGTCAATCTGCTGGATAACCTGGCCGATACCGGCAATTGAGGCTACGGCTGATTCTGTCTTTGACTGAACTTCCTGTATCAGTTTGGAAATCCCCTCCGTGGCCTTGGCGGTTTCACTTGCCAGAGACTTGACCTCACTGGCGACGACGGCAAAGCCTTTGCCGGCATCTCCGGCGCGCGCTGATTCAATCGTGGCATTGAGGGCCAGCAGATTAGTCTGCTCGGCAATGTCGGAAATCAGGGAGACGACATCACCAATATTGTGCGCTGTCTGAGCCAGAGAATTCATCTGCTCACTGGTGTCAGCCACATCTATAACCGCCTGTTTGGCAATTTCAGAAGCGCTATTGATCTGAACATTGATGTTGGAAATGGAGGCGGTCATTTCCTGTGTGGCGGCGGCCACTGTCTGGACGTTGCTGGAAGCCTGGGTGGCAGCGTTTGAAACCGTGGCGGATTTGCTGGTGGTTTCTTCTGCTATCTGCGTCATGGTCTGTGCAGTTGTGCTCAGTTCAGTTGAAGCCGAAGATACTGTGGTGACGATTTCACCAATATCGGCGACAAAATTCTTTGTAGCTTCCGTCATAGCGGCCTGTCTGTCAGCGTCGACTTTTTTCTTGGCCTCGTTTTCTTCTTCAAGATGTTTGGTGCGGATCATATTGTCGCGGAACGTCGCATAGGCCTTGGCAACATTGCCAATTTCATCATTGTTGTAAACCGTAACATCAACAGTCATGTCGTTGTTGTTAAGCGCATCGAGACCGTTAACGATTTCGTTGAGCGGGCGGGTGATGCTTTTTGTCACCAACAGGTAGGAGATTATGGTTCCAACCATCAGAGCCAGCACCGCTAAAACCATCATCAGTTTGATAGCAAATTTTTCGTCATCAACGGTTTTTGTTACGGTATTGCTGGTCAGCTTTTCAACCTCGAAAAGAATTTTTTCAATTTGCAACTCCATGTTCTCCGCAATCTCTTCTATTTTGAGAATTTTGGCAGGAGCTTGTTTGGAGCCGCCGTTATTGACCAGTTTAAATAAATCCGAGGTTTTTTTGAAAAAGATATCATAGGAGGTGTCGAGTTTTTTAAATGAGTTGAGAATCAATTCAAATTTTTCTCTGGCTTGAGTATCCGTTTCATTCTGTAAAATCTCGGATAGCAGATTGTTGACTTCCTTGAATTTACTTTCTGCAGTTTCGTCCAGCGTTTTTACTTCTTCATATGATTTATCAAATTCAATTTTAGCCTGCGGGTTCTCTCCTATGGTGTCGGCGAACCGGAAGGCGCGTTCAATAGCTGACATCTGCCTGAGTTGAGAGACTATGATTTTCGACATTATTTCGGTTAATGGCAAATTTCGGTTGGCGACGTTCTCAATTCCCACTCCAAACTTATTCATT
This sequence comes from uncultured Hyphomicrobiales bacterium, assembly GCA_964549055.1. Lineage (GTDB taxonomy): Bacteria > Pseudomonadota > Alphaproteobacteria > Rhizobiales > JAJFHR01 > JAJFHR01. Next base: position 1,721 of record CAZJUF010000308.1, read on the forward strand.
TGCCAAATGCTGAAAGTTGATGTTACTCCGAGCATCAGCAGCAAGAACCCGACAAGACTGAAAATTTTGGTACCAATTTTCATTGAATGGATGAAAGATTCCGGGGCGAGGTGGGAGATATTTTTTAACATGTTACGGACTCCAAAGATTCAGCTGTCGAATTATTGACAAAATGGGTAAATATAATTTGATTGCGTTCAACGTGCCTCTACGGCATAATTTTTGTTGTTTGAGTTATCTAATCTGCCTCAATATGCAATAATTACAATGGTTTATATATTCATAAGAACACATCTGTATTGAGCGTGTAATAAGTAAACATAATTGGTTAACAAGTGGTGCAAAACGGTGTGTTGGAAGGATTTATGGCAGTTGAGGTGAAAGATGAACTGATGCGCCTCGAGGTGGTCAGCGTGCATGATGAAACGCCGATGATCCGCAGTTTTGAACTGGCGGCACCGGGGGGAGGCGAGTTGCCAGCCTTTACAGCGGGTGCCCATGTTATCGTTCATCTTCCCGGTGGCTATGAGCGGCAATATTCGCTAAGTGGAGACCCGGCCGACGCAAGTCGCTATCGCCTGGGCATATTGAAACTTGAAAATGGCCGCGGTGGATCGGCCACGTTTCATCGGGAGATAAATCCGGGTGACCGCTTAAACGTGTCGATGCCGCGCAACCACTTTGGTCTTGATGACGCGGCCAGACATTTTCGTCTGATTGCCGGTGGCATTGGGCTTACGCCATTTATGTCGATGGTGCCGATTCTCAAACGCGAGATGCGTGTATTTCATCTTGATATATGTACCCGTGCCCGCGAGGATACTCCGTTTCTCAACGAACTCGACCAACTGGTCAGCGAAGGCGTTGCAACCTTCCATCACGATGGTGGCAACCCTGAAAACGGCTTGCAGGTTGAAGACAGCCTGCGCGAGGTTGATTTAAGCCGCCATGTCTATTGCTGCGGCCCCATGGGACTGATGAAGGCCGTGCGAAAAACCAGCCGCCACTGGCCGCGTGATAATATTCATTTCGAACTGTTTGGCTCAACCCAACCCACAGCAAAGACCGGCACATGACCTCTCAAAACGACCCCACTGAACGCCTCGATGCGCTGGAAGCAATCGTTGCCGAACAACACCAGACAATCGATGAGTTAAGCGAGATGGTAACCAGGCAGTGGGATGTTATTGAGCTTTTGAAACATCAACTCGCCAAAATGACCGACCAGTTGCAGGATATCGAGGAAAACCAGCCCGCGCCGGACAATCAAAAAGCTCCGCATTATTAAGTGCATTTGATGTTGAATGCCGCCAGAATGGCGTGGATTTATCACCGGCACACCGACGGTCTCGAAGGGGCCTGCGTCCGGCTCTCGATCACGGGTGATTTCTAATTCGAGGCCATCACAAGTAAATTCAACGGTATTTAATCAACTTCGTTGCCTGTCGCTGTGAATTTGATCTGGAGCAATTCGGAACGCATCATTTTGTGATTCAATTTTTTTGGCGCGATTACAGAAGAAATGCGCCTGATTGGCTGTTTTTAGAAAAGGAGAGATAAAATGTTCCAAACTATCCTTGTCGCGACAGACGGGTCTGACCATGCCAAACGGGCTGTCGGGCTGGCCGCAGATCTTGCCAAAAAATACAAAGCGAAACTGATTGCCGTTCATGTTATGGGCAATGACCCGTTGCCCGATGGTGACCGGCATATGGTAGAAGTAGAATTCGCCGATGAAATCAGTAAATTTCCCACCACCGTTCCATACGATATGATTAAGGGCGTTGGCATGCAGACTGTCGTCAGTCTGCACCGTGAAAAAGATGAGGTGCTGCGCAGGCTCATCGGTAAACATCTGCTTCAAATCGTCGCCAAAGAAGTCGGTGAAAGTGGTGTAAACGATGTCACAACAGTACTGAAAATGGGTGACCCTGCCTCACAAATCCTTGAAGTTGCGGATAAGAACAGTGTGGATTTGATCGTGCTGGGCAGCCGGGGACTGGGCAGCCTGGGAGACCTGTTTTTGGGCGGGGTTTCCAATAAGGTAAGCCATGGCACCAATAGTAACGTCTTGATCGTGAAGTAGTTGTTTTTTTGACGGTCTCGTCTCAGCCGCGATGTAAAAACCTGTCAATCAATGGACAGGGGTTCGCAGGGTCAATAATAAAGCCTGCAAACTGTTCCGCGATTGCCGGTGCACGCAAAAAACCGGCCCCGGCGTGGCTGAGGGAATAATAGAGGCCGGATATGGTTTT
>CAZJUF010000309.1:0-3954 GCA_964549055.1 uncultured Hyphomicrobiales bacterium
TCGTCCAACCCGCCCTTGATCGTGCACAAGGATCCAAGCGGGCTCATTTCCGTCATTCCCCAGGCGTGAATGACTTCTGTTTGGTAAGTTTTTTCAAATATCTCTATCATTGAGGGCGGGCACGCTGCCCCGCCGATGACCACGCGTTGCAGATGTTCAAGGCTCTCTCCGCTCTTCTCAAGATAAGAAATCAGCATCTGCCAGATTGTCGGCACGGCGGCCGTCAGCGTCACCTTACCCACTTTGAGCATTTCATAGATACTGGCACCATCCATCAAGGCACCGGGCATGACGATGTTGGCACCTGCCATCGGTGCCGAGAAAACCAGTGACCAGGCATTGGCATGAAACATCGGCACAACCGCCATCACACTGTCCTGGCTTTTGAGGCCAAGAGCGTCGGCGCCGTTGGTGGCCAAGGCATGGAGAACATTGGAGCGGTGGGAATATAAAACTCCCTTGGGGTTACCCGTTGTACCTGAGGTGTAACAAAGACCGCAGGCGGTATTTTCGTCCAGTTCCGGCCATTGGTAGTCTTCGTCACCCCGGGCAAGCAGTTCTTCGTAGCAGATGGGGTTTTTCAAAGCTGTTTCGGGCATGTGTTCGTCATCGGTCATGATGATGAACCCCTTCACCAAGGGCAATCGTTCCTGAAGCGCTTCCATTAGAGGTACGAAGGTTAAATCGAGGAAGATATAACGATCTTCGGCGTGATTGATGATGTAGGCGAGTTGATCGGAAAACAGTCTGGGGTTGAGCGTGTGGACAATGGCACCATGGCCCATGAGGCCATACCAGATTTCCATATGGCGATAACCGTTCCACGCCATAGTGCCGATGATATCACCCTGTTTTACACCAAACTTCTCCATTGCACTGGCCAGTTTGCGAGCGCGACGGGCGAGATCACTATAGGTGTAGCGGTGAATCGGGCCTTCGGTGGTGCGCGAGATAATTTCGCGGGTGCCATGGTATGTACGTGCATGTTCCAGAATGGTTGGCACCAATAGTGGCCAGTCCTGCATCAATCCTTTCACGAACGCCCTCCCAAACAGTCCATAAATTCAACCCGGGCAAGCTTAGACACATCACGCCCGTGCGACAATAACTAAAGCGGGCTCACCTGCAATCGAAGTGGACATTATATATTATCGCAGTATAGATCACATGTTTTTCCTATCTTATTTTCACCGGATTTGCGATAGATGGTGTCGGGCGCTAAGATGTCCGCTGATATTGCGATAAAACAACGGCCTTAAGTTTTACCAGATGACGAATACTCCGCTTTTGGACACGATAAAAACGCCCGATTTCCTGCGGGCGCTGAGTGATGAGCAGTTGCCTCAGGTAGCTGATGAACTGCGTGCGGAAACCGTAAGTGCGGTGTCTGTCACCGGCGGCCACCTTGGTGCCGGTCTTGGCGTTGTAGAGCTGACGGTGGCACTTCATCATGTGTTTGACACCCCTGATGATCGCATCCTGTGGGATGTGGGCCATCAGGCTTACCCACATAAAATTCTTACCGGCAGGCGGACACGTATCCGTACATTGCGCCAGGCTGATGGCCTTTCAGGCTTCACCAAGCGTGGCGAAAGCGCCTATGACCCTTTTGGTGCCGGTCATTCGTCGACGTCAATTTCAGCCGGCCTTGGCATGGCTGTTGCCCGTGATCTTGATGGCCGCAAGAATAACGTTATCGCCGTCATCGGCGATGGTGCCATGAGTGCGGGCATGGCGTATGAAGCCATGAACAATGCCGGTTCCATGGACAGCCGCCTGATTGTTATTCTCAATGACAATGATATGTCGATTGCGCCCCCCGTTGGTGCCATGAGTGCCTATCTTGCCCGATTGATTTCAGGTGGCACCTATCGAAGTTTCCGCAGTTTCGCCAAACAGCTGAGCAAAAAACTGCCCAAGTTTTTTCAGGAAAAAGCCCAGCGTGCAGAAGAATACACCCGCGCCTTCTGGACTGGCGGCACCATGTTTGAAGAGTTGGGTTTTTATTACGTTGGCCCCATAGACGGTCATAATTTTGACCATTTGCTGCCGGTTTTGCGCAATGTGCGCGATTCCACCGAAGGCCCTATTTTAATCCATGTGGTAACCAAAAAAGGCAAAGGTTATGCACCGGCGGAAAATTCCGACGATAAAAACCATGCGGTGGCGCGGTTTGATGTCATCACCGGAGCGCAGTCAAAACCCATAGCCAACGCACCCAGCTACACCAAGGTCTTTGCCAATGCGCTTGTAAAAGAAGCCGAAAAAGACAGCAAAATTGTCGCGGTGACTGCGGCCATGCCCTCAGGCACCGGGCTTGATGTGTTTGAAAAAGCTTATCCCAACCGCTGTTTTGATGTGGGCATTGCCGAACAACATGCGGTCACCTTTGCCGCTGGTCTTGCCACCGAAGGCTACAAGCCCTTTGTTGCCATATATTCCACATTCCTCCAGCGTGCCTATGACCAGATTGTCCATGATGTGGCGGTACAAAAACTACCCGTCAGATTTGCCATTGATCGCGCCGGTTTTGTTGGTGCCGATGGTCCCACGCATGCGGGTTCGTTCGATATAACCTATCTTGCCACCTTGCCCGATTTCGTGGTGATGGCACCGGCGGATGAAGCCGAACTGGTGCATATGGTGGCCACGGCGCGCAGCATAGATGATTGCCCGTGCGCATTTCGATATCCGCGCGGTGAAGGGGTTGGCGTTGAATTGCCCGAAGTGGGTGTGCCACTGGAAATTGGCAAGGGCCGCATCATTTGCGAGGGTAAATCCGTCGCCATTTTAAGCCTGGGCACGCGCTTGCAGGAATGTCTGAAAGCTGCCGAAGACCTGAACGCCCATGGTCTTTCCACCACGGTGGCGGATGCCCGCTTTGCCAAGCCGCTGGATCGCGAGCTGGTGCGGAAACTGGCGCTCAATCACCAGGTTCTGGTGACGGTGGAAGAAGGCTCGGTGGGTGGTTTTGGCTCGCACGTGCTGAATTTCCTCGCCAACGAAGGCCTGCTTGATGCGGGCCTCAAAGTGCGCAGCCTGACCCTGCCCGATGAGTTCACCGATCACAACAAGCCTGACGTTATGTATGAACAGGCCGGGTTGGCTGCATCGGGCATTTTTGACACCGTCCTGTCCGCATTGGCGCGTGTTGAACTGAGCGAAACACCAAAACTCGCCTGATGAGCACCAGCAAAAGAACGCGACTTGACCAGTTACTCGTTGAGCGTAATTTCTTTGCCACCCGCTCCAGAGCGGCGGACGCCATCAAGCGCGGCCATGTGGCAATCAATGGCACTGCCGCAGAAAAACCCGGACAGCGGGTCGATGGCACCAGCGATATAAGTATTTCAGATCCGGCACTTAAGTACGTTTCACGCGCCGCCCTTAAACTGTTGAGCGCACTTGATCATTTTGATGTGGATGTTAGCGGTGCCATTGCCGCTGACATTGGTGCGTCTACCGGCGGGTTTTCTCAAATCCTGCTGGAGCGCGGTGCTGTGCGCATCTACGCGGTAGATGTCGGCCACGACCAGCTTGCTCAAAGCCTGCGCGATAATCCACAAGTGATTTCGATGGAAGGTCTCAATGCCCGTCACATCACCAAAACCCACATGCCTGAGCCTCTCAATGTGATTGTCTGTGATGTCAGTTTCATTTCCCTCAAACTTGCCCTGCCCCAGGTGTTGGGTCTGGCGACAACCAATGCAAATCTGATTGCATTGATAAAGCCGCAATTCGAAGTCGGTCGCAACAACTTGGGCAAAGGTGGCATCGTGCGCGATGATGACGTACGCCAGAAAGCTGTTGAAGACATAACAACCTGGCTGACAGAGGATATGAACTGGCATGTTTCGGGCCTGATGCCATCGCCGGTAAGCGGCAGCGATGGCAATGAGGAATTTCTGCTTCATGCCATCAAACCTTGAATACGCCCCATTTTCCGTCATAGTT
>CAZJUF010000310.1:0-3932 GCA_964549055.1 uncultured Hyphomicrobiales bacterium
TCAGCCGCATGGTGGTGAAACGCAAGGGCGAAGACAGACTGTCGGTTGTTCCGTGCACTGTGCTGCCTTATGACAGGTCATTCGATATGGGAGCAACACTGGGCGAATCATTAGCCATCGATGGTGGCTGCTTCAAACAAGGGGCGGTGAAACTCAACCATCCCCATTGCTCCAAGTTCTGCGTTCTGGGCGGCGGCAAGTGTTCGGCCAGCGAGTAACGCCATCTGGAGTATATTCAGATTTCGCCTCAAACCTGCGCTAAAACCTGATCTATCGAGATTGCGAGTTTGTCGACCAGTTCCTCTATGGCCGCTTCCGGCAGGATGAACGGTGGGGCCAGCATTACGTGGTCGCCGTCATAACCATCCTTGGTTCCACTGTCGGGATAACAGATCAGGCCGTTGTCCTGAGCGGTTTTCTTGAGGCGACCAGCGACCTTGCTGGCACGTGGAAATGGTTGCCTGGTGGCTTTGTCCTGCACCAGCTCGACGCCTAAAAACAGACCACGGCCGCGAATGTCACCCACATGTTGATGGCTGCCCAATCGCTCAACCAAAGCACCTTGCACCTTGGTACCAATGGTTTGCACGCGCTCAAGCAGGTTTTCCTCGTCGATAATTTTTTGCACGGCAAGCGCTGCGGAACATGCCGTTGCGTGACCGATATAGGTGTGTCCGTGCAAAAAAGCGCCGCTGCCGCCTTCGATAGTATCAACGAGATCATTGCGCACCATAAGCGCGCTGATGGGCTGATAGCCACCGCCAAGACCCTTGGCAATCGAGATCATGTCAGGCACAACGCCCTCGGCCATACAGGCAAAAAGATGACCGGTGCGACCCATGCCGGACATCACTTCATCAAGCACCATGAAGACACCATACTTGTCGCAAATCCGTCTGATCTCTTTGAAATAACCCGGTGCTGCGGTGACCGCCCCCAGGGTTGAGCCAACAACAGTCTCGGCAAAAAAAGCTGCAACCTTGTCGGGCCCGACCGCCAAGATTTCCTTTTCAAGCTCACCGGCAGCGCGCAATCCGTATGCTTCCAGGCTCTCGTCTTCTAACTTGTGGCGATAGGCATAGCACGGGGCGATATGGCTCACATTGGGCAGTAAAATGGGCTCAAAGGGAATGCGCCTGGCCGGATATCCGCACAGGGACAAGGTGCCAACCGTGTTGCCGTGATATGACTGGTGCCGGGCTATATAGTGGCTTTTATCAACATCGCCACGCTCCAGATGCACCTGGCGGGCGAGCTTCATGGCGGTGTCATTGGCTTCTGAGCCGCCTGAGAGGAAATATGCCCGGCCAAAACCCTCCGGCGCTCTGTCGGTCAAAAACTGCGCCAGTTCCTCGGTGGTGTCGTTGGTGAAAAACGATGTATGCGCAAAGGCTATTTTATCGAGCTGGGCTTTGATGGCGGCAATGACGCGCGGATGGCCATGGCCAAGACAGGAAACTGCCGCCCCGCCCGATGCATCCAGATAGGCTTTGCCCGTTGTATCATATAAATAAGCGCCCTCACCGCGTGCAGCGCTTGGATAGACATGATTAAACTGTCGGGGAAAAACCCGGCTATTGTTGGCAGTTAGGGCCATGGTGACTCCGATGAAACAGGGGCTGATATCCGGCGTTGAGAACCTTTAGTGTACACAAGGGTGTAAGAACTTCAACGTCAAACCTGAGAGGTTTTGCAATTGCCGGACCATAGCCCTCGATTGTCCACGGCAACAATTGATTGTCTTTGATCGCAGCGGGTTGACCTTGCCACAGGATCATTGTGCCATCGGGTAAGTTTGATACATCCCGGCGCGGATAATTGCCGGTTTTTTGCGTCTTCACCCGCTCAAGATGCAGATGCCTGTCCATATCACCGGCGCGGGCGCGGGTGTCAAATCCGGCAATTTCTCCCCATTTTTCAGCAAAATCATTGGCGGCTTTTCTGCGGCATTCAAAGCACGGGCGATGTCCGGCAGAAAGAGCGGTGACTTCATCGAGAAAAAACAACTCGGTATAGGAATTTGCAGCCATAACCCGCCTGCGGCGTTGTTTGAATTCCAGCACGCAGATTATCCAGGCGTCAGACGCCCAGCGCCGTCGACTTAGCGTGCGATCGGGCTTGTGAATGCGCCCGCCGCGATTGCCCATCATGTGTCCGCGGGCGCGGTGGGCGATTATATCGCCAAAGGCTGTGACGCGATTTTGTAACGTCATGGGGAAAAACATATTTTCGGTTGTCAGACAGATGCATTATAGTAATAACTCGATGATCCTACCAGTTGGAAAGAGTGCGATGAAACATATCCTTGAAATCAAAGACCTTCAGGACCTGGCGCGGCGACGTGTGCCTAAAATGTTCTATGATTATGCCGATAGCGGCTCATGGTCGCAATCAACCTATCGCGCCAACGAAGAAGATTTCGGCAAAATAAAACTGCGCCAGCGGGTGGCCATTAATATGGCGGAGCGCTCTTTGGAAACAACAATGCTGGGCGAAAAAGTCGCCATGCCGGTGGCCATTGCACCGACCGGTCTAACCGGTATGCAACATGGCGATGGTGAAATGCTGGCCGCCAGGGCTTGCGAGGAATTTGGCGTCCCCTTCACGCTGTCAACCATGAGTATCTGTTCGATTGAAGATGTGGCGTCGGTCACCACCAAACCTTTCTGGTTCCAGCTCTATGTGATGAAGGACCGGCAATTTGTTGGCAACCTGATTGACCGGGCCAAAGCTGCCGGGTGTTCGGCTCTGGTACTGACGCTTGATTTGCAGGTGCTGGCCCAGCGCCATCAGGATTTGAAAAATGGCCTGAGCGCGCCACCAAAGCTCGGTCTGTGGAACCTCATGGACATGGCCCGGCGGCCGCGCTGGTGTTACAGCATGTTGAAAACCAGGCGGCATGATTTCCGCAACATCATCGGTCATGTCAAAGGCGTCGATGACATGTCATCCCTGGCCGAATGGACGGCAAATCAGTTTGACCCGACCCTGTGCTGGGATGACGTCAAATGGATCAAGGAGAGATTTGACGGGCCTTTGATTTTGAAGGGTATTCTGGACGTTGAAGATGCAAAAATAGCCGTCACAACCGGGGCGGATGCGATTATCGTTTCCAACCATGGTGGCCGCCAGCTGGATGGCGCGCCCTCATCAATCGAAGCTTTACCGGCAATTGTTGAAGCGGTTGGCGATAAAATAGAAGTGCATTTTGACGGTGGAATTCGCTCTGGCCAGGACGTTTTCAAGGCTCTGTGCCTCGGTGCCAAAAGCACATATATCGGCCGCCCGATGCTTTATGGTCTTGGTGCCATGGGACAGAAGGGTGTCACGTTAGCCCTTGAAATCATCGCCAAAGAGCTGGATATGACCATAGCGCTTTGCGGTGAGCGCGGCGTCACCAATCTGGACCGATCCAACCTGTATCACGGCTAATCGAACTCACCCTTCTTCGTCAACCCGACTAAATGCGACTTACTTAGCCCTAGAAATCTGTCTGTAGACACTAATGGCGTTACTGCGGCATCCGGTTGATAACATCATGGAAACAATCAGGTGAAAATCCGCATCCGGTTAAGCGCGGATTTCCTAGGAACTGAAACGTTACAAATCCATCTCTACCCAGTAGGGAAAGTGGTCCGACCCTTCGGCCTTTGGATCGGAATAGGCGTTCAGGACTTTGTCGGCCAGTTCCGCACTGACAAAACAGTAATCCAGCCTTTGCTGATGCTTGTTGGTCCGATCTGGTTCATCGGTCCAGTAGGTGAAAGACGCTTTTTTCGCGCCATCTGCCACCATACATAGACTGTCGACAAATTCATCAACGTAGCTGACGCGACCGTAATCCTCCTCATGGTGACCGGAAAGCAGTGCGTATGTCTCGCTGTTGGGCAATGTGTTGAAATCCCCCATCAGAATTGCGTGAGGTGTTGCGG
>CAZJUF010000311.1:0-3917 GCA_964549055.1 uncultured Hyphomicrobiales bacterium
GGCGTTTATAGCCAGCGTCCCCCAGCTTTTTGCGCAACTCTGGGTCCTTGATCAGTTTTTCCGCAGCCTCCGCCATCATTTCCGGGTCTCCAGGCGATACCAGCCAGCCGCTGTCGCCATGATTGATAAGCTCCGGGATGCCCGATACGTCGGTTGCAAGGCACGGCAGCTTTTGCGACAGGGCTTCCATCAGGACATTGGGCAATCCGTCGCGATCCCCGGCAGCATCAATCTTGCTGGCCAGAACAAACAAATCGCTTGAGCGCAAGGTCGAGATCACCACGTCGCGGGTTTTGGCACCGAGCCATTCAACCCGGTCACTCAGGCCCAGGTCATTCACCTGTTTTTTCATCTGATCCAGCAAAGCACCATCACCGATGTGAACAAAGGTCCAGTTAAGGGCGGGATCGAGCAAGCCAAGCGCATTAAACAGATCATCAAAGCCCTTTTTGGCCACGCCACGGCCAACAGAAACAATACGCACAGGTTTTTCCGGGTTGGATCCATCGCGCATTTCGCGACGCTGGGGTGGCTTGGGAAATCTCGGGATATCGAGACCATGGTACGTCAGCATGACCTTGTTTTGCTCCCCCAGCGGTGCCAGCCCGGCGAGATGATTGCGGCCAAAACGTGTGCACGTAGTCCCCCATTGGGCATCGGCAATTTTTTCGCGTTTTTCCCATTCCGGCGTCGTCCAGATATCTTTGGCATGCGCAGAAAAGCTCCACGGCAACTCACGCATGATAGCGGCGTAGCGCGCCACAGAGGTTGGCCGGTTGAGGTAATGACTGTAAATATGCCCGGTATTTTCGGGCAATTCACAAGCAAGCACTATTGCCTGCGCAAATCTCCGGCACCGGGTGATGGTAAAATCGCGTCTGAGGTCTTTGATAAAGGTCCAAAAGGCGCGATTAAATCCACTCAGTTTGCGTGCCCCCTTAAATGCCCGCCACATACGGCCAAGGTGCGAAGAGGGAAATTCCGGCAGATAGATAACTTTGGCCGCGATCTCCTCGTGGACAGAATGAACCAACTGGCTTCCCGCTGGCTGAAGTGAGTATATCTCGATGAGTAAGCCCAGTTTTTCAAGTGCCAGAATTTCCTGGGAAATAAAGGTTTCGGAAAGGCGCGGGTATCCTCTTACAACGATCGCCAACGATTTATTTTTCATACTATCTGCTATTTAATTTTTCAATTCTACCAGCAGACAGGAGTATTGCTCCACCTTTGGCATTAAAGAGTTTCAGGTCCGTCAGAAGCAGTATTTATGGATATTTCTGCAATTATCAACCTTTCAAATTTTTCAAGTGAATCTTGGCAATGACAACAATTTAAAAATATGGAACAATGGCGGTTCTCCATGGCCATGGAGGGGGCATCTCTGAATTGAGGGGAATTGAGGATTGCATGGAACCCAACCTGTTTAAATACGTGTGGAAAAACACAAAACGAGATCAAATATGGATTTTGATCATCGTCCTGCTTTCCATGCCAACTTACTTCATTGCCCTCGTTGTCCCTAAATACATCATCAACGGACCGGTTCAGGGCCTTGGGTTTGAAGGCGCTGACGCCACCGCAACAACGTTCAGGATAGCCTTCAATATACCGGCCTGGATTTCTGATGCCGGGGAACTTGTACTTTTTTCCGGCTTCGAACTCGACCGCATCGGCACATTGGTTGCTCTGTCATCAGCATTTTTGTTGCTGGTATGCATCAATGGCTATTTCAAGTTTTACATCAACCTGTTCAAGGGAAAGATCGGTGAAAGAACCCTGCGGCGTCTGCGTTTTGAGTTGATTGATCGCGTGTTGCGCTTTCCCAGCGCCCATTTTCAGCGCGTCAAGGCACCTGAAGTCGCCTCCATGATCAAGGACGAAGTTGAACCCCTGGGCCAGTTCATCGGTGATACGTTCGTCCAACCGGTGTTTCTCGGCGGTCAGGCCGCCACCGCCATGTTCTTCATCCTCACCCAAAGTGTCTGGCTCGGCTCAATTGCCGCTTTCATCGTTATTGTGCAGGCAATTCTGATACCTTGGCTGCGGCGGCCTTTGGTCGGTCTGGCAAAAATTCGCCAGCTCCACACCAGAGCCTTCGCCGGGCGTATTGGCGAGATTGTTGATGGTATTTCGGAAATTCATATCAACGACACCACAAACTATGAAAAAGCCGAACTCTCCACCCGTCTCGGCGACATTTATTACATTCGCTTTGCACTGTACAAAAAGCGCCATTTCCTCAAATTCTTCAACGAATTTCTGTCGCAGATAACTCCGTTCCTGTTTTATCTCATCGGCGGTTATTTCGCCATTACCGGCAGGCTGGATATTGGCCAGCTGGTTGCCGTTATTGCCGCCTACAAAGAATTGCCCGGCCCCGTTGCCGATCTGATCAGATGGGATCAAAGCCGCCTCAATGTGCAGATTAAATACACGTCCGTTATTGAGCAGTTTGCCACCGACAACATGATTGATCCTGCCGCCCAGACGCTGACAAAGGGCGCCGTCGAGCCTTTAACCGGGAAAATATCTGTAACCAATCTGTCGGCCATCGATGATACCGGCTCAAAAATAATTGAAAGAGCATCCTTTGAAGCCCCGGTCACTGAAACCATCGCCGTTGTTGGCGAACTCAACAGCGGTGCCGAAGCGATTTGTGACGTTCTCGCTGGTATCCACTCCCCCGCAACCGGACAGGTGAGTATAAACTCCAAATCTCTCCAGGAAATGCCTGAGTCCATTATTGGAAGACGCATTGGTTACGTTGGTCCGCGCACATATTTTTCCCAGGCAAGCATCAAGGACAGCTTGCTCTACAGCCTCAAACACGCCTCCGAACCACCTGAAACATATAATGTTTTCGGCGATCATGGCACGTCATTGGTTGTCGAGGAAATCAAGGCGTCTGCAACCTCTGAACTGGTCGCAACAACCGATTGGATTGACTACGAAGGCGCAGGCATTGCCGATCAGGATGACCTCACCAGGAAAATCTTTGCGAGCACAGAAATTGCCGGACTTGCAGATGACATTTATGACCTGGGGCTTCGCGGCACCCTGGACCCGGTCAAGCATGCCGATTGCGCTGAAAAAATATTAAAGGCCAGGGTTGTGTTACGTGAGCAACTGACACAATTACCGCTGTCCAAACTGGTTGAGCCGTTTGACCCGAAAAAATACAACCCGCAGCAAACCATCGCCGAAAACCTTTTGTTTGGCACCGCTGTCGGTAATGCTTTGGCGACAAAAAACCTTGCCACCAACCCCTATCTCCGGGAAATTCTGGAGAATACCGGCCTGCGCGACGAATTATTCGATATTGGCGTAAAGATCGCAGAAACAGTGGTTGAGCTTTTCGCTGACTTGCCACCAGGCCATCCATTCTTCGAACAGTTGAGCTTCATGAATGCTGAGGAATTACCCGATTTCAGCACCGCCCTTGCCCGGGTTGGCACCATGAAGGCCGATCAGGTCAATTCCGCTGACCTGTTCCTGTTTCTCAAATTACCCTTTTCCTACATTGAACCGCGACACCGCTTAAATTTGCTGGATGAGGATTTTCAAAATCAAATCCTCGCCGCGCGATCGAAGTTTCGCGATAACCTGCCTGAAGCTTTGGCCGATTCGATTGAGTTCTACGACCCAGAAACCTATAATTCAGCCTCCAATATCGAGGCCAATATACTGTTTGGGTACATTAACTACGGCATTGCTGAAGCACCGGCTGCGGTGAGAAAAGCCATCCAAAAAGTGGTCAATGAATTAAATCTGCGTGAAGATATTTTCAATGTAGGGCTGAATTATAACGTCGGCACCGGCGGAAAACGCCTTTCCATCGTCCAGCAGCAAAAACTGGCCCTGGCCAGAGTATTGCTCAAACAACCTGATATTTTCATTGGCAACAATCCGTTTGCATC
>CAZJUF010000312.1:0-3905 GCA_964549055.1 uncultured Hyphomicrobiales bacterium
TCAAACCCCACCAGCATCTCGCAATGGGCAGCAGTTGAAGCACTTGATGGTACCCAGGATTTCATCCCCGAACGCGCCGCCATATTCAAACAGCGCCGCGATCTGGTGGTCTCCATGTTAAACCAGGCCACCGGCATCGAATGCCCGACACCTGAAGGCGCATTTTACGTCTATCCCAGTTGCAAAGGCTGTCTGGGCAAAACCACACCGGGCGGCAAAAAGCTCGAAAACGACGAAGATTTCGTCACAGCCCTTTTGGAAGACGAAGGGGTAGCCGTAGTCCAGGGAGCCGCCTTCGGCCTGTCACCATTCTTCCGCATTTCCTACGCGACTTCGACAGAAGTGCTGGAAGAAGCGTGCATGCGAGTGCAGAGGTTTTGTTCTAGCTTGCGGTAGGGGAGCGGTATTGTTGCGCTACATGTTGCGGGTTCGATTGTTTAGTGCATTTAGTAAACTACCATCATTTCGGAAGGGGCTACAAACCCCTTCCGGCGGTGGGTAAAAGCTCTTGCCTTAATGTCCACCGCCAAGAATGCCGGTTTTGATGGAGTAATCTACTGCGACACCGTAAATCGGATCGTCGTCGGTTTCGACCATCAGTTGTCCGGCTCGGTTCAGGAGCTTGTGGCAATCGTGCGACAGGTGTCGCAGTTGCAGTGTTTTATCGAGCGCCTGATATTTAACCGCCAGCGCTTCGATGGCCTGAAGGGCGGATTGATCGACGACGCGGCTGTTGAGAAAGTCAACGATGACTACGTCGGGATCATTGGCGGGGTCGAAAATTTCTGTAAATCCATCGACCGAGCCAAAAAACAACGGGCCTTCTATTTGATAGACCTTGGCGCCTTCCTCTGTTGTCTCGGTATAGGCATGAATGCGCGTGGCATTACTCCAGGCATACGCCAGAGCTGAAACAATAACGCCGACGACAACGGCAATGGCCAGATCACTCATCACCGTCACTACAGTGACCAGAAACATAACGAGCGCATCGGTCAGGGGAATTTTGCGCAAGATTCGCAAGCTTTGCCAGGCGAATGTGCCGATCACCACCATGAACATAACACCCACTAAAGCTGCCAGAGGTATTTGTTCAATCATTGACGATGCCACCAGAATAAAGGCGAGCAGGAACAGGGCGGCAGAAATTCCCGAAAGGCGTGTGCGTCCGCCGGATTTAACATTGATCATCGATTGACCGATCATCGCGCACCCGCCCATGCCGCCAAAGAAACCGGTAACCGTATTGGCCAGTCCTTGCGCGATGCACTCCTGGCTGGCACCACCGCGTTTACCGGTAATTTCGCCGACCAGATTGAGGGTCAACAGGCTTTCGATCAGGCCAATGGCGGCCAGCACCAGCGCATAAGGGAAAATGATTTTCAAGGTTTCCAGATTGAGCGGCACGCTGGGAATGCTGAACTGTGGCAATCCACCCTGAATGGAGGCCAAATCGCCCACGCGGGGCACATCGATGCCAAAATAGATAACAATGCCGGCGATGATGCCGATACCGGCGAGCGGGGCGGGGATGGCGGTGGTTAGTTTGGGCATCAACCAGATGATGGCCATGGTGGCGACGACCAGAGCCAGCATGGTTGCCAGCGGCAGGCCGGTCATCCAGACTTTGGTATCCTCAGGACCGGCAACCTGAAACTGGGTCAACTGGGCCAAAAAGATAACAATCGCCAGACCGTTGACAAAACCCAGCATCACCGGATGAGGCACCAGACGAATAAACTTTCCCAGATGGAAAATTCCCGCCAGCACCTGCATAATCCCCATTAAAACCACAGTGGCAAAGAGATACTGAACGCCATGGGTGCTAACCAGGGCAACCATGACAACGGCAAGAGCACCGGTGGCACCGGAAATCATCGCCGGACGACCGCCAATAACAGCGGTTATCAACCCCACCATAAAAGCTGCATAAAGGCCAACCAGTGGATGAACGCCGGCAACAAACGAAAAGGCAACAGCTTCAGGCACTAAAGCCAAGGCCACGGTGAGGCCTGAGAGCAATTCGGTTTTAATGCGTCCCGGGGTCATTTTTATCTGGCTGGAGTTGCGCCATTCGGCACTGGAAAGCCGTTCAGCAAATGCTGCAAGTGTCGCCTTATTCACGTATTTGAAATCCGATAATCTGGTATTGAGGATTGGACAGTTAAACTGGTATCACTATAACTCCAGCAAAATCGCCACACCCACCGGTTATTAAAAAAACCCCTGTGGGCATATCTTCAACCGATGGAAATAATTGGTGTCATTGGTTTTTCGACCAATGATCGGCTTATGTATCAGTTCTTGAACCTGTGTGCAACAGCGCTTCAATACCAGACCAGCTGACAGGTGCGCAAGGCTGCAAATCAAGGAACGATGAAGGGTTACTTAGCTTTTAGCGTCAGCCATCAGCTTGGCGAAACGTTCGAACAAATAGTGGCTATCCTGGGGGCCGGGGGAGGCTTCGGGGTGATATTGTACCGAGAAGATTGGTTTTCCGTCGACGGCCAGGCCGCAGTTGGTGCCATCAAAAAGGGAGATGTGGGTTTGGGTGATGCCTGCTGGCAGGCTGTCGCCGTCAACAGCAAAGCCGTGGTTCATCGAGGTGATTTCTACCTTGCCGGTGGTGTGGTCTTTGACCGGGTGGTTGGCGCCGTGGTGGCCCTGATGCATCTTTTTTGTGGTGGCGCCCAGTGCCAGTGCCAGCATTTGATGGCCGAGGCAGATGCCGAAAATGGGAATATTGCTGGCAATCATTTTTTTGATTTCGGGCACAGCGTAGACGCCGGTGGCTTCCGGGTCGCCGGGACCATTGGCGAGGAATATGCCATCGGGCTGGTGCGCCAGAACCTCTTCGGCGCTGGTGTTTGCCGGAACGACCGTGACTTTACAGCCGACATTGGCGAGGCAGCGTAAAATCGTGCGCTTGAGGCCGTAGTCTACTGCGACAACGTGATATTTCGGATTGTCCAGATGGCCGAAACCCTCGTCCCATTGCCAGTTGGTCTGGGTCGAGGTGAATTGCTGCGTTGTGCTGACATCCGGCACCATGTCCATGCCGTCAAGCCCGGCCCAGTCTTTGGCTTCTTGTTTGAGGGCATCGAGATCAAATATGCCGTCTTTAGCGTGGGCAATGACTGCATTAATGTAGCCGCTTTTGCGGATATGGGTGGTTAGTGCGCGGGTATCAACGCCGCAAATGGCGATGATGTTGCGGTGTTCAAGCCATTTTTCCAGAGTCTTGTCAGAACGGTAATTGGATGCTGCGGTAACAGGGGCACGCAGGACAGCGCCGCGAACACCGGAGGCCGCCGCCGGGCTGGAGGTTTCAATGTCTTCGTCATTGGTGCCGATATTGCCCACATGGGGGAAGGTGAAAGTGATGATCTGACCAGCATAGGAAGGATCGGTGAGAACTTCCTGATATCCGGTCATGGCGGTGTTAAAACAAACCTCGCCCACCGCATCGCCGGTCGCTCCCAAGCCCTGTCCTTCAATGACGGTGCCATCTTCCAGCACCAGAACAGCGGTGATGGTGCGGGCGGACCAGCCTGAGGTTTGCCGGTTATTATCCATTGTTGCAACATCTGACAGCGGCATTATCGAAGCTCCGGTTTGGGTGAAGAATTGCGTTGGCAATACATGATTTTAGCAGATTCGTATGGAATTCAGGGACTTACCGCATTGCACATAAATATCGTACAAATTTTCCCGACACTAATGAAGTGGCAATTAGGCGTCAATATAAAATTTAATTATTTTATATATTAAAATCAATGGTTTAAGTTGTTACAGAAGATTTGCACTCCCCCGGCAACTTAGGCTATGGTTCCGGTCCTTATATCAGTAAATGGATTTTCTAAATGAGTGATCATCTTCGCGATCAGATTAATGCCGCCTTGAAA
>CAZJUF010000313.1:0-3904 GCA_964549055.1 uncultured Hyphomicrobiales bacterium
GCCTTGAGCCGGGACCAGTTGGTGGTCAACCGGAATGGTGGCAAGATCCCGGCTCAAGGCCGGGACGGTGCGTTAGTTGGCGGTCGGGATGGTGCGCAAAATAGAGGCTGCACCTGTTCGGTTTCAACCTAAAGCGTCTGATTAGCCACGGTCTGGATGCGCTGGGCTTCTCTTTCCAGGCGGTCTTTTTCATCTCTCAGCCGGTCGACCTGCTTGTAAAGGCTTTGCTTCTGGTCGGGCTTGACCTTGTCTTTTCTTAAACTGCCTTCGATATCGTCGATATCCTGATTGACTTCGAAAAGCTGTTTTTCAACCTGCCCGAACTGTCCGCCAAGTTCATAGCCTCTGATGAACTCGCCTTGGGTTTCCGGCGGGCAGACATTTTGATAGGTCTGGGAATACCGTCCCGCCTTGAAGCCACTCAAAGGCGTGCAATATCGGGCGAGGCCAAAATTGCGACCGTCTTCATACTCGCGCCTGTCGGGTACAATATTGGCTTTTTGACAGGATTTGACATGGTCTTGAAAAATGGCGAGCGTGCGCCCCTGTGCACCGTCATTTTGCCCGATCTCAAACCAGTTGGCCTGTCGGCATTCGTCCTTGGTGAGGCTTGCACATGCTCCAACAAAGAGGAAAGACAATACGATGGCCCTTTGCCAATATGCGCGCGCCATAGTTGTTCTCCCGACCTGTTTTAGTTTAAAGCCACCGTATCCCAGGATACATTGCCAATCAACTTGATACAGTCAGGCGGAGACAGTCAGTGTCTTACCTGCTTTGCGGCGGCGCAGGTAAAATTCAATGATAAGCAGGTTTGGCACCCAGCTAATCCAGCCTACATAGTTGGAGGCTTGCGAATATTCCATATCACCAAGCACAATAAAAAATGGCAGGACAAGGCGTAAGGTCACCGCAGCAAAAGTCAGCGCATAAGACCGGTATACCCAGCGCTGATGTTCTGCCATGCGCCCGGCCATGGCCAGTTGGACAGCCCGTGCGGTGGTTCCAATCCAGAGAATTGACAGTGTACCAAAGCCGAACGCAGCAATCGGCCGGTCTGAAATGCCAAATGCCAGGACCAGCCCGGCCAACCCGCCAATCAAGACGGCAACTGCATAAAGGCGCCCGCTCCATCGATGTACGCCGGGATATTTGGCACGCAGTCTCGGTCGAAATTGAAAAAGACCAAGAACCAGCGCAACAGGTGACGCTGATATGTGCAGAATAAACGCAAGATTGCGGTTGGCTATATGGTTCATCATACCTGGAAAAGCTGCCTCCAGCCCCAGAGCCAGAAACCGGTATGACACCAGCGCTACACCCAACGACAAAAGCCACAACAGAAAGGTTGTTATCTTTGGTAGGTATTGCAGGGAGGTTTTCATTTTGACAATTCGGTAAATGAGATGGTGTTTACGGGCATTACACAATACATTCATGAAGTGTCAACAAGTTGTTAGGATGATTCGCATGGTGGCCATGTACGATGGCGGGGAGAGGCGCTTGAAATGAAATATGTGCTGAAAAGTATTCTTGTTATTATGGCTCTTTCTTTGAGCATTACCACCGCCGCTGCCCATAAAGAAGCCGCCAAACACAAGAGTGATGGCAAGGCCAAGGCGAAAACCAAAGCAAAAGCCAAAAAAACCAGAAAAACAAAAAAAGCCAAAGCTGTACCGGCAAGAGTGTTGTTTGAAAAAATGACCAAGGCGGCTGATGTCCCGCCTCAATCCTTTGGATCTTACGCAAAGGGCTGTTTTGCCGGTGGCCAGCAACTGGCCATAAACGGACCAGCCTGGCAGGTCATGCGCCTGTCGAGAAATCGCAACTGGGGCACGCCACGGATTGTTGCCTATATAGAAAAACTTGCGAGAGACACCAAAGCCAAAGACGGCTGGCCGGGATTGCTTGTTGGAGATATGTCACAACCGCGTGGCGGCCCGGTTAGTGGACATGCCAGTCATCAGGTGGGGCTGGATACGGATATATGGCTGCGCCCGTCACCGGACAGGCGGCTCAGTTTAGCCGAGCGGGAAAGCCTCAATTCAATTTCGGTTCTTACCAAGAACAAGAAAAAGATCAATCCCGATATCTGGAAGCCAGCCTATTTAAAGCTTTATCGTCGTGCGGTTTCCTACAAGGAAGTCGGTCTGATTTTCGTTAACCCGGTGATAAAACGGCGGCTGTGCAAAGATGCCGGTAAAGACAGAAAATGGCTGCGCAAGGTCCGGCCCTGGCGCGGGCATTATTCACATTTTCATGTGCGCCTGATCTGTGCCAAAGGTGACAAACAGTGCAAGAACCAGCCCAAGATGGCTGCCGGGGACGGGTGTGGTGCTGATTTGGCCAAATGGTTTAAACCGAAAAAGAAGAAAAAGAAGGGGTTTAAATTTAAATTCGTCCCCAAGAAGGAAATGACGCTTGCAGGTCTGCCACGTGCCTGCAGACGCGTGTTGAAGCAGTAGGATTTATCAAAGACATCTCAGTTGGCGATGATTTTAACCTGCTGGCCGGATTTAACAGTAGCGGTTGGTGACAGGCCGTTGAGAACGCGAAAGCGTTGTTGACGCATTTCAGTAAATGCCATTTTTTTGGAAATTCTGGCCACTGTATCATCTGGTTTAACGGTGATGGTGTGCAGCTTGCGTGGAACCGCCAGCTTCCTGTCAGTTGTTGACAGGGACCCGAAGCTCCTGGCAGTCTGCTGGAAAGATCGCGATAGTGCTTTTGTCTGGTCGGGACTTGAGATGAACCAGAACCGGTAAATCTTTCCCGGTTTTTTCCTAATCAGGAAAATCTGGTGATCAACATTACGGTATGATGCCGTGCCGGAGACGGTCTCAATACCGTTTTTATTTGTTTTTTTGGTGTTCCAGACGGTGCGACCGAGGCTGAAATGCCGACCAAGTACGTCTTCCAGATCAGCCTCGGGGCTAGACGGTCTGCTATCAAACAACATCACATTTCGATCGCTATCAAGGGCAACAACGAGGTGCTTCCTGTTTTGAATGCGAAAACCCGGCGGGACTTTGAAACGAAACCCCTGTTGCGGATTGATATAGGTGCGCCCGCGAACAAAACCCTGGTCGCGATTGTTACCATAACGCAGCTTGTTGATTTTCGTGAGGTAAGGTTTTCGAAAGCGCTTTTTCCTGTCAGGCGTGAGGCCAAGCTGGCTGGCAAACGAGAAAGCTTTGATTTTTCTTAGACCAATGGCTGGATGAGTGGCCAGAAAATCAACCTGACCGACAAGGCGGCTGGTATTGTTGATCTTGTTTTTAAGCGAATTCTGGGCGGTCATGGTTTTAAGGAATGATATGCCAGCATAAGGATCATAGCCGGTTCTTTGGGTTATCAGGATAGCAATCCTGTCGGCTTCAATTTCCTGATCGCGCGAATGCCGGGCCAAAAGACTGGCTGAGCCAAGACGCAAATTGCGCCTCAGCGCCGGGTCATCTTCCGCCACTTCTAAAATTCGGGTAATAATATTGGCCTTAAGCGCCACGGAATATCGTTTTGCACTGTGGCGCTCGGTCAGATGGCCAAGTTCATGGGCAAGGACACTGGCGATTTCCGCTTCATTGTTGGCCAGCGCCAGCAGGCCTCTGGTGAGGTAAATGTAGCCTCCCGGCACAGCGAAAGCATTGACGGCCGGAGAGTTTAATATGGTGACCTGATAAGGCACGTCTGGCTGGGGTGAGTTTTTTTTCAGCTTTGTGACGATATTTGCCAAATAGGCATTGAGGTCAGCGTTTTCATAGGCACCGCCAAACTGCGACACAATCTTCGGGTGAGCCTGAGCGCCGATTTTCAATTCATCGGCTTGTGATATGAAAGTGCCGGGACTGGTGCGGGCAAGATCAATCAACTGACCTTGAGTGCACGATGTCATCAATCCGGTGGC